>NZ_JBBCWZ010000010.1:0-68167 GCF_037145695.1 Acinetobacter sp. USHLN143 | reverse complement strand
ATGAAATAAAATGACAATGGTCATGACTTCAGACAAGCTTAAAGCTGACTTTTTCATTGTTGTTTTTTGATCAGAAATTAGAGCTTTCTCTAAAGATTCATTAAACTTTTTGCAGAAATCATCCAAGATACAAAATAATTCGGTAATATAGTCCATGAAAAAGCCTTGCTCTGAAATGTTTTGTCTTCGTAACCAAGATATTACAGATGCTAAGGCTTTTTTTTATTTATTTTTTATGTCGAACTCAGGTTAGAGTTAACAATAATTGATCCTCTAAACACAAAGAATGCGGCCTTCCAGATTTTTTCTTGGCAAGTTCAGCGTGTTGTAACACCGATACCATTTTTAAGAATAATGGACGAGGAACTCCAACGAGTCGTTTAAATTCCCCATCATTAAATCGAGTTAAATTTTCATATTTCATGGGGCTAGTATAAACAATTTTTTACTTTCGCAAGAGATCTAATATATTGATAAAATGAATCTAGAGGAATGTTCGAGAGAAATACTACAAAATTAAAATAAGAGGAAATTCGGGAAAAATTATAATTATATTTTGAAAAAGAAATTGAAGTACTCCGAAGATGCCGCTGCATGTGTCGTTACCCTGAACCCGATGAGTTCAAGGAGGATGCGACGTATACTTGCTGGGTTTCCCATACGGAGATGGGCATACACTCTAAATATACAGAACACACCCATAAGTGTTAGTATCGGCAGGGGAATAGACCCGCTGGCGAACACCTCAGAGTTAAGTTAATTATAAACAATAATCCCGGTGTGGCAACTCTATGCTGTTCATGAACTGTAAACAGTTCGGTCGAATGTCCGAAGTTTAAACAGAATTCGAGATTATTCAGTCAGTTCTTCAACTTCTTCTAAAATAGTTTGTAACAAACGCTCGCAATGCGCATATTGTTGCAGTGATCTGTTCATATTCAAAACCTCCTGCATCAGCTCAAGTGCCACCATAATAATCAGCTTACTCGGTTCCATGCGTGGCGCTTTACGGCGAAATTCATCATATTTGTCATTTAATAATTGTGCTGCGCGTTCTAATTCTTCCTGCTTGTCAGGAGTAGAGGCCAAACGGAAACTATGCCCCAATACTCTGAGATCAATTGCAATTTGTTCACTCATGATGAGGCTTCCTCAGTCGCTTCAGTCGGATGGGCCAGTTGTTGAATTTCCTGTGCGTGATGATCCTGCGCAGTACCGAGAATCGCCAAACGTTGAATAATCGCTTCAACCTTGGCTTTGGCATTTTCATTTTTCTGGGTTAAACGTTCAGATTCCTGAGTCAGACGCTGAATTTCCTGCTGGGCATGACGCTGTTCAAGGATCATCTTTTCCTTAACTACACGAAGCTCATTTCGTTCAGCCAGAATTTCCTGAAAACGATTTTTCAGATCGGTACAGCTTTTTTCTAGACGACCATAACGATCTGCCAGTGCAGTTGCATCATTATTGAGCAGTTGAAATTGGGCACGAGAATCCGTCAATTGTTCTGTCAGATTTTCATTTTCTTGTTGTTTTTGCGCAATCACGCTGTTTTTTTGTTCAATTTGCTGTTGATGTTGAATCATTGAAGAGTCTTGCTCTTCGCGCAAACTGGAATTTTCACTTTCAAGCCGTGCAAGTCGCGTTTTTAACACGCCGATCTGCACTTGTAGACGCTGTAATTCTTCTAACATATCGAGGTCGCACAGTGTTGCAAACAAAGGTAATATATAAGCAGTATAAAGATTGGATAAACGAATGCAAGACGATATTTCAGGTTGGACCGAATGGCACCGCAATTTTTCTTCAATTGAGGAAATTTCTAGCCCTAGCGAACTACATGGTTTGCTCACGGGCATTGTGTGTGTCACCCAGGCGCCAAGCAGTGAAGAGTGGTTACAGATTTTAGAAACACTGGATGTACCTGAACTGGATGCCGAAGCATTAGAGTTATTAACGGGCGAAGCTGAAGATGTGTTCCATGCATTGTCTGAAGATGAGCTGGATTATTTACCTTTGCTGCCTGATGATGAGCATGTGCTTTCAGAACGCGTACAGGCTCTGGCAGACTGGTGTGCCGGCGTGGTCTTAGGTTTCGGACTGGCTTCAGGACATATCCGTCAGGATGAAGTTGAACTGATTGAACATTTACAAGATGTAGCCGCAGTTGAATTTGAAGACTCGGACGATGATGCTGAAGGTGAAGAAAGCTATCAGGAATTGTACGAATTTGTGCGCCTGATTCCTGTCAGCCTGTCTTTAGGGCGTAAAAAGGTAGAAGTTGAAGAAACACCACTCTTACAGCAATTTAGTCAAAAAAATCAGCCTAAAGCCGCTGCTACAGAAGCACAAAGTGTGGTCGAGATTTTCTCGCCTAAACGTCCAAGCTGATGAAATGCTGAGGTGAACCATCACCTGCTTGAAATCAGGCATATATTTTGCTGTTTTTTATAGTGAAATCTATAGTCTGATTTCAAGACTATATTCTAAATACAAGTATCGATCGATAAGAAGTAAGGTGTAATGAAGAAATTGACACAGGCAGTTTTTGAGGAACGTCGCGCAATCCTCGCAGGGGAAATCGGTTTACGCAGTATCGCCATTATCGCGACCAGTCCGGTAGCCATGCGTAACCGTGATGCAGATTATAAATACCGCGCAGACAGTAGTTTCTTCTATTTAACCGGATTCGCGGAACCTGAAGCTGTGGCTGTGATTGAAACCTTTGACACTGAAGAAGAAGGCTATAGCTACAGTTTGTTCTGTCGGGAACGTAACCGGGAAATGGAAATCTGGAACGGCTACCGCGCGGGTATTGACGGGGCTATTCAGGATTATGATGCAGATGAAGCCTATGCGATTGATCTGCTGGATGAAGAAATTCTGGAAAAGTTACAAAATAAAGATCAGTTATTTTATCGCATTGGACAGTATGCAGAATTTGATGCGCGTGTCGCCAAATGGATTGCAACTGCAAGTGGTGAAAGCCGTCGTGGTACTTCTGCACCTGCGCAAGTAATTCAGCTGGACCGTATTGTCGATGAAATGCGTCTGCATAAAGATGCAAATGAAATTGAACTGATGCAGATTGCTTCGGATATTTCTGCTGATGCGCATACTCAGGCGATGCTAGCAGTACGTCCAGGCATGATGGAATATGCGCTGGAAGCCGAGCTGAATTATATCTTTGGCAAAAATGGCGGTGTTCCAGCCTATAATAGTATTGTCGGTGGCGGTGAGAATGCCTGCATCCTGCATTATGTAGAAAATGATAAAGAACTGAAAGATGGCGATTTGGTCCTGATTGATGCTGCGGCTGAATATCAGTTCTATGCTTCAGACATTACCCGTACCTTTCCGGTGAATGGTAAATTCAGCCCGGAACAGAAAGCCTTATATAACGTAGTGCTGGATGCTCAAATCGCTGCGATCAATGCTGTGCAAATTGGTAACTCGTATAAAAAACCGCACAATGTTGCGGTGCGCATCCTGGTGCAGGGTTTGCTCGATCTTGGCTTGATGCAGGGTAATATCGACGAGATTATAGAAAAAGAAGCTTTCCGTCAGTTCTACATGCATGGTACGGGACATTGGCTCGGTATGGATGTACATGATGTCGGTGCTTATAAGGTGGACGGTGAATGGCGATCGTATGAAGAGGGTATGGTCGTGACCGTTGAGCCAGGTCTTTACATCGCGCCTGATGATGAAACAGTGGATGCCAAATGGCGTGGAATTGGCATCCGGATTGAAGATGATGTGGTGGCCACTGCAAAGGGTCCGCTGGTTTTAACTGCAAAAGTCGTCAAAACGGTGGAAGAGATTGAAGCATTGATGGCGAAAGCGCGCGCTGCTTAATTTGAGAAAAAATACAGAAAGCCGGTCGCGAGATCGGCTTTTTTTATGACATTTCTATGCCATTTTAAACAAGAATTCCTAGCTATTTTGCATCTATCAAAAAGTAATTTAGCTTACGTTTATATCGAACAAGTCAAATAAAACTAACCTAAGTAAAATTTACAGCTTAAAAATTGACAGGAAGTCAACACAGAAAATCCGTTTTTAGCATCAAAGCTACATATTAAATGCGCTGAGATTCTCATACTTTCTCTGATCCTTAAATAAACTTAAATAAGAGTAGGAGAACACTTATGAGATTAAATACGATTGACTGGATTGCTTATGCTTTAACAATCATTGGTGGCATCAATTGGGGTTTAATTGGTGCATTCGATTTTAATTTGGTCGCTGCGATCTTTGGTGATATGAGCGCCTTATCTCGAATTATTTATGTATTGGTTGGTTTGTCGGCATTGTACCTGATTTATACAGGAACGAAGTTGGGTAAAACAGTACACCATACAGATCATCATACTAATATTGTACGTTAAGCTAATCCTCCTGCGCGAGTTTCTTGCAAGATAGGATTCATGTCTTCGAGTAGCTTGTCGAGAGGATAGAAATAGTGTGGAAGATAAAGAAACCTCGGTAGATTTCCGGGGTTTTTTATATAGGTGTTTATACATTATTAATAGAATCATCCTCAGATCTACAACAATGCCTAGTTAAAGATTAATGATCACTATCATACAAATAAGATTAGGTTGCACAGGGTGGGATAAATTTTTTCTGAAAAATATCTGTGAGCTAAAAAATCGAGTTATATTTATATAACTCTCTCAAAATAAGAAAATAATAGTGATTGTAAATGGGACTCCTGCTACTGAAAGTGAATATCAGCTCATTTATAAATGGCTTGATTCACAATTTTATCATTCAGGATTTACCAGCATCAGTATGTATTAAAAATTGTGCGAAGCGAGCAGATCGAGTTATACCAATTTGACTAAGTTTGCGATTGAATCGTATAAGTGCCAAATGAAATTACAATATTTCGTTTTTTAAGGCCGAGTGGCTTTGTTGCACAAAGCTATTCTTGAGGGCTTCTTCAGCAATATAATTTCCAGATGAAGAAGCCTGCACCTAAAATCTACCGTACAACCAATTGGTCCTCGTATAACCAAGCTTTAATCAAGCGAGGAAATATTTCAATCTGGTTTGATCCTAAGACCCAATGGTATGCACAACCACAAGGCAAGCACGGACGAAATCAAACTTATTCCGATACAGCGATTCAATGCTGTTTAATGATCAAATCTCTATTCCGTCTTTCTTTACGTATGGTCACTGGCTTTGCTCAAAGCCTGATTAAACTCTGTGGCTTGAATTGGACAGCACCAGATTACTCCACCCTCTGTAGACGACAAAAGCATATTGATATTGCGATAAGCTATCAGAAAAGTCGTGATGGGTTACACCTACTCGTCGACTCTACGGGTTTAAAATTTTTAGGTGAAGGTGAATGGAAGCGTAAGAAACATCAGCCTGAATACCGTCGGCAATGGCGTAAACTGCATATTGGTATAGATGCTGAAACACTGCAAATACGTGCCGTTCAGCTTACGACAAATAATGTCAGTGATTCACAAGTACTAGGTGATTTACTGGATCAAATCCCACCAAATGAGCGAATAGATTCTGTCTATACCGATGGGGCGTACGACACGAAGTGCTGCAGACAAGTGATTTCAGATCGTCAAGCACATGCAGTAATTCCACCCAGGAAGAATGCCAAGCCCTGGAAAGATTCTAAAATCAGTTCAATAGAACGAAATGAGTTACTTCAAACGGTTAAGCATTTAGGCAGAACCCTATGGAAAAAATGGTCGGGCTATCACCGTCGCAGTTTGGTGGAAACCAAGATGAATTGCATCAAATTATTAGGAGATAAGCTGACGGCAAGACATTTTCAAAGTCAGGTCAATGAAGTTCATGCGCGTGTGGCGGTTCTGAATAGATTTACGGAATTAGGTAGACCTCACACCCAAGTTGTCACTTAAATTTGAATGGATTAGGGAAAACTCAGCTTTTGAATGTTTATGCAACAAAGCCGTAGTGATGCATTTCAGCCTCTGTCTGGTCTGTCAGATAGCAGGACATTGAGGTCAAAACAAGCTACAACAACAGCATGCATCACAATGTCAAAATCTCGAGTCATGATGTAATATAAAATCCATCATGATTATAAGTATCTATCTGCATAGATACGACATTGAAAGGATTACAGCATGCAACAAGAAGTCATCATTGTCGGTGGTGGGATGGTGGGCTTAAGCCTCGCATTAATGTTGGCGAAAACCAATATTGCAGTCAAACTTTTGGAAGCCATCAAATATCCAGATTATGATGATAAAAATCTTGCGCCATATCATTCCAGTTTTGATGCACGTAACAGTGCCTTGTCACGCCGTAGCGTACAAATCTATCAGGAGCTTGGACTTTGGAATGCCTTGCAAGAACATGCTACCCCAATTCTGGAAGTGAATATTACCGAACAGGGCAGTTTTGGTAAGGCGCGATTGAAAGCCGAGCAGGAAAAAGTCGAAAGCTTTGGTCAGGTCATTGAAAATGCCTGGCTTGGTCGTGTACTGCTGACCCAAGTGAAAAAAGAGCCATTGATTGAACTGATTGATGGTGTTCAGGTGACATCCCTTATCCAAGATACAGACTTTGCTTATATCGAAGCTCAGCGTGGTGAATCGTCACTAAAATTACAGTCCAAACTGGTTATCGCAGCCGATGGCCGTGATTCTTTCTGTCGTAAGGCCTTGGGTATTGGTGCGTCAGAACACGATTATGACCAAGTTGCAATTGTGACCACAGTGCAAACTTCGAAGCAACATGGTCATGTTGGTTTTGAGCGTTTCAGCCATCTGGGCCCTTTGGCCCTTTTGCCTTTACCGGGTGAGTATCGTCGTTCCGTGGTCTGGCCTGTGAAAAAAGGTACTGAAGGAGAATGGTTGGGGGATGAAAATGACCAGCATTTTCTGGATGCCTTGCAGGAAACGTATGGCGATCGTGCCGGAAAATTCCAGAAAACCGGAAAACGGTTCAGTTTTCCATTGTCTCAAGTGTTAGCCGAAAAGCAGGCTGTTGGTCGTGTCGTGTTGATGGGCAATGCAGCACATACGATTCATCCGGTCGCTGGTCAGGGTTTTAACCTGTGTATGCGTGATGCGCATGTGTTGGTACGTTACCTGAAAGAGCAGCAAGCACAAGGCGAAGACTTGGGCGATGCTGCAATATTACAAGACTATGAGAAATCCCGTCTCAGTGACCAGCAGCGTGTGATTAAGTTCTGTGATTCAGTGGTGCGTGGCTTTAGTAACCAGAATCCATTTTTAAAGCTGATGCGTAATACGGGTTTAATCGCTTTTGATACGATTCCAGGCATCAAGCCACTCGTTGCAAATTATGCCATGGGGTTAAAAACATGAGCTTAAATCAAACTAACGAAATATTAGATGTCGTCATTATTGGCGGTGGGTTGGTAGGTGGACTTACAGCGCTTCTGTTAGCTCAAGGTGGCGTACAGCCTACAGTTCTGGATGCAGCACCAATTCTGGATGCAGATAAAACCTTGAGTGTGGCGAATCCGCGTGTGCTGGCTTTAAGTCAAGCAACCATTCACCTGTTAAAAACGGTGGGTGTCTGGGAAAACCTGGCACGGCAGCAACCTTATACTGGTATGCAGGTGTGGAATAAAAATGGCTATGGTGGAATTAATTTTGGCCAGCCTTCAGAAAAAACACCTTCAGTAGAACACGCCTTGGGTTCAATGGTGGAGCCAAGCATTCTGAATCTGGCCATTCAGCAAAAGATGCTGGAAAATGTTCAAGATTATAGAACACAAGTCAAAGTCAGCCGTGTTGAACGTGGTGTCGGTGTGTGGATTATTCATC
This sequence comes from Acinetobacter sp. USHLN143, assembly GCF_037145695.1. Lineage (GTDB taxonomy): Bacteria > Pseudomonadota > Gammaproteobacteria > Pseudomonadales > Moraxellaceae > Acinetobacter > Acinetobacter fasciculus. Next base: position 60,365 of record NZ_JBBCWZ010000010.1, on the reverse strand, counting down.
TGGCCGATGGTAGTCAGCTGAAAACCAAGCTGGTCATTGGCGCAGATGGTGCAAACTCCTTTGTACGTGAGCAAGCTTTCATCGATATTGATGTACTGGACTATAAACAGGCAGGCATCAGTTGTGCGATTAAAACTGCACAGCCTCATCAGCATATGGCGCGTCAGATTTTTCTCGAAACCGGCCCTTTGGCTTTTTTACCCATGGCCAGCCTTAATCCGGAAGAGCAGGGACGTTGGCAATCGATTGTCTGGACTTTGCCAGAGGATTATGCCGAAGAATATGCAGCGTTGTCAGATGCTGAATTTACTCAACTCTTGACTCGTGAAAGCCAGCATATGCTGGGTGAAGTCTTAGAGGCGACACCACGTGCCACTTTCCCCTTAAAAGCCCGTGCTGCCCAACAATATATTCAAGACGGTTTAGCCTTGATTGGAGATGCCGCACATGTGATTCATCCGCTGGCAGGTCAAGGGGTGAATATTGGCTGTCTGGATGCTGCGGTACTTTGTGATGTTTTGTTGCATGATCAGGCGCGTGGCGTATGGGCACATGAGCAGACCCTGAAACGCTATGAGCATCGCCGTAAGGGCCAGAATGATGCCATGATGCACAGCATGTCTGCGATTGGCTGGATGGAAACGACTTCATTTTTCCCGATGGTTTGGGCACGCAATTTCGGCCTGAAACAGGTAGAAAATCAACCCATGTTGAAAGATGCATTTATGGCGCAGGCCAACGGTCTGAGTTTACTTAAAGACACACGCTACGCAGCTTAAGACAGAATGTAAATTTTTTAAACAAACACCAATAAAGAGTAACGATTTTGTTTAAAAAAGATACGATTTTTTGATGTTTGGTACTAGGCGAAGCCCAAAGAGATTGCTAAATTTCACTTAATTCGACACCTGGCTTGGAATACCAAGCAAGCGCCATTTTTGGGGAGATGCAAATGACAGACATGAATGATTATGATGACGACGTTGAAGATTCAATCGTTGACGATGATGAAGCAAAAGCAGCTGAAAAAGGCGCAGCAGATAGCACAGAGGTCGTGAATGATACCGATCTTGCAGAAGCTGAAACCTTGACCGTCACTGCAAAGTTAAAGAAACGTCAGGCGCTTGAAGACGAAATTGCGGCTTTCCTTGCCAATGGTGGTCGTATTGTTGAAGTCCCGGCAGATGAATCAGTAGCCAAAGAATAAGTTATCGATTAACTTGCCTCTTATAAAAAACACCACATCAATTGTGGTGTTTTTTTTGCAAATCAAAACGAGATAGAAATATCTACAGCAATTAATCGTTTGCCGAAGTCAATTCTAAAGCACGTTGATAAGCGATTTTCTTTTTGATTCCGGTCAGATCTGCTGCCAGTTGTGATGCTGCTTTAACGGATAGATCCTGCAATAAGCGGTTCAATAATTTATCCAGCTTTTCCTGATCCAGATCTTTTTCTTCGGTAGCACCGCCAATCACCAGAACAATTTCGCCTTTTTGCTGATTGTGATCATTGCTAATGAATTCGACCAGCTCACCCAAGGTCATTTTTTTGATGGTTTCAAAAGTCTTGGTAATTTCCCGTGCAAAACCGACAGGACGATCTGCACCAAACACGCTTGCCATATCTTTAACGCAATCCAGAATTCGATGTGGGGCTTCATAGAAAATCAAGGTCTGTGTTTCATCTTTCAGTTTTTCCAGATTCAGCAGACGCTGACTTTGTCTAGATGGCAGAAAACCCTCAAAACTGAAACGGTCACTTGGCAGGCCCACTGCACTTAAGGCCGCAATTGCAGCACAAGCACCGGGTACAGGAATCACACGGATATTATGCGCTTGAGCCGCCCGGACAAATTTAAAGCCAGGGTCACTAATCAGGGGAGTGCCGGCATCACTGATCAGGGCCATATCTTCGCCATCGAGCAGACGCTGGATCAGCTGGTCAATCTTGTTGCTCTCATTATGTTCATGACAGGCAGTCAAAGGTGTTTGAATATTAAAGTGTTTGAGCAACTGTGCGGAAGTTCGTGTATCCTCAGCAGCAATAAGACTCACCGACTTCAATACTTGAATTGCACGATAACTAATATCATCTAAGTGCCCGATTGGAGTCGCAACAACAAATAACTGAGCACTCATAGGTTTCTCCATGTGGAATAAATTGAATAATAAGAAATGGAAGATTAAAAATAAAATATTGGGCTTGTGTTTAGTCAGCTACATCAGCAGTGTACAAGCAGAAGTGCTGATCATTCTACCCGAATCCGGGCCTTTGGCGCGAGCTGCATCGAGTATCAAACAGGGATTTCTCAGTGCCTATGCGACTTCCGGGCAGAAAGTCCCATTAAAATGGGTCAATTCTAATCAGAAAAATATCTCCCAGCTACTGAAACAGCATGTCAATAAAAAGACCAAAATGGTGGTGGGTCCATTGGCACGTAGCGATGTGGAACAACTACTCAAGAGCAAACCTAAAGTACGTACCCTCAGCCTGAATGATGTAGCAGGATCATCCCCCCAAGTCTGGCAATTCAGCCTGTCCAAAAAAGAAGATGCCGCTGCCTTAAAAACCCTCTTGTTGAAAGACGGGATTCAACAGCTGCTGATTTTACGTCAGCCGGGCAGTGAAGCCGAGCATGAATTGTTGCTGATGTCCTTGCTCAGCCAGAGTGATCTGAATTTTAAAATCGTGAACAAGGCGCCAATTTTTTTAATGCCCAAGCAGGGACTTTTATTCCTTGGTAATGCCGAGGGGCTGGCTGCCATTCCAGAATTAAGCCGTAAAAGGATGTATACCGTGGCCAATGCAATCAGCGAACAGCATATACCGCCACAAGGGATCAAGTTCTGTGATGTGCCAGTGCTTTATCTGGCGGACTGGCCGGATGTGCTACAGGCCTATGCCAAAGAACCGGTCAATCTGTCCTATCAGCGGCTGATTGCCTTCGGGGGGGATGCCTGGCAAATTACCCAGCAATATTTATCCCAACCGCGTTTGCAGCATATTGAATTTCAGGGTAGAACTGGCCGGATTGAAATCACGGACCACAGTATTCAGCGTAGTCCACAGTGTTTTCAATATAGCGGCACAGGCGTCAAGCTACTGTGAGAGATGGGTGAATGATGCGACAGCAATTAGGTGCATGGGCAGAGCAGCAAGCGGCTCAGGTCATGCAGCAACAGGGCTTTCAGCTGCTGGCAAGCAATTATCACAGTCGTTATGGCGAGCTGGATCTGATTCTGGTGCGAGAGCTGGAGCTGGTCTTTGTTGAGGTCAAAGCCCGTGCATTAACACGATATGCCCAAGCGATCGAATCTGTTTCCAGAGCGAAACAGGCCAAGATGCTCAAGACCGCGATGTGTTTTATCCAAAAAAATCCACAATTTGCACACTATTACTATCGTTTTGATGTGATTTGTTTTGATTTTAAACAGCAATTTGCAAAAACCATACAGCATGACTTTTCGCAATACCCTTATGATCTGCAGTGGATTGAAAATGCTTTTACTTTTGATCAAGAGTTTATTAACCTTTGAACAAAATAAGGTCTAAAGATGCTTATATTTGCTTCCAGATCATTGTAAAGTTCAAGCAGAATTGACATGATCTGAGCATGAAACAGATGATTAGATTGAAAAAGACGTAATAAAATGAAGGAGTCTTGCTGAGTGGTTAAGCGTATTGCAATAACAATGCTGTGTGTCGCAAGTTTATCTGGTTGTGCCAGTTTTATTTCCAGCGGCACCGGTACGGCTCCTGTAGGAACAGAAAGTGGGGCGCGTACTTTGGGGCAGGTATTTATTGATTCCTCGATTGTCCGTACTGCAAAAATTAATCTTTATAAACTGGATTCGCGCTTCAAACAGGCCCGGGTCAATATTGAAAGTTTTCATGGCAATGTCTTGCTGACCGGTCAGGTGCCGGATGCACACTTAAAACAATTGGCTGAAGACAACGTCAAATCAATGAGTGATGTTAAGGCCGTGCATAATTTTATCACTGTGGGTAATCAGATCAGTTATAGCACCATCATGCAGGATACCGCGGTGACTGCAAATACCCGTGGCCTGATCATGAAAGCCACAGTCGTTTCGGACAGTAAAGTCCATGTGCATACGGAAGATGGCGTCCTGTATGTGATGGGGCGTTTAAATAGTGCCGAGATTGCAGACCTGAATCAGGTTTTACAACAGGTCGGCAATGTCACTAAAATCGTGACCTTGATCGATAATATTGAACAGTCTGCAAATCTGAACAATCAGAATTTTGCTGCACCAGCGTATGCACAGCCAGCTATTGAACAGACACCAGTAGCTATTGATCCTGATACGGTTGAACCGACCAATGAATCATAAGGTCGGCCAGTTTAAAACCCAACTGTCACATCGTATTCTTCAGTTGCAGCAACAGTATCAAGATTTCAGATTATACGATTTTGGCAGTTATGCGCTGAATCGTTTAACTCCGAAACAGGGCTATACTGTTGAAACCCAATTGGCTTATGGGCTGAAATCCCGGCAACGCTTTGACCTGTTCCGCAGTCAGCAGCCTTTGCTACATCGCCCACTCATTGTTTTTGTGCATGGCGGCGCCTGGTTGCATGGCGATAAAAAGGATTACCAGTTTATTGGCGAGTCCTTTGCTAGAGAAGGCTATGATGTGGTGGTGATGAATTACCATCTGGCGCCACAGCATATTTTCCCGACCTATATTCATGATCTGCATTTGTTGCTAAATCATTTGCAGCAATCGGCTGAGCAGTTGCAGATCTGTGCTGAAAATCTGGTCTTGATGGGACATTCTGCCGGCGCATTCAATGTGATGTCTGCCTTGTATCATCCGCAATCTGCCACTATCGATCATAGTCAAATCCGAGCGATTATTGGTCTGGCAGGACCTTATCATTTTGATTATAAAAATGATCCGATCTGTGCAGGTGCGTTTGATCAGGCGGTGCCTTATCAGCAGGTGATGCCTTATTATTTTGTTAGAAATAGCTCAACCCGGCATTATCTGTTTATTGCCGAAAAAGACAAGATTGTCGGGCATTTCAATAGTCAGGATTTGGACCGCGTACTGAAAGAGAAGGGTAATCATAGCCATTTGATTCACATTCCAAAACTTGGCCATATTACGATCGTGGGTTCGCTCTCCAGTTTGTTTAGCCGTTTTTTCCAGACCAAGACACAGGTGCTTTGGGCGCTCGAGGATGCATTTAAATCCTGAGACTGATATTTGGTTTAACCAAGCAATAGATAAAAAAGAATCCAGGGGAGATCATCCACTGGATTCTTTTTTAAGCCGTTGAGCTAAATCTTTCAAATACAGATTTACAGCCAGGTCTTGGTGTCGTCTGCGACTGGCATACCTTGAGTCACATGCATGATCATGGCATGTGCAATACTGCCTTTAAACGGAATTTTAGGCAGCTGATCGAATTTAAAGAATTGCGCATCGCTAATTTCTTCTTCCTGCAGCTGTAGCTCACCACCAGCATATTCTGCCTTGAAGGCAATCATCAGGTTACTTGGGAAAGGCCAGGGCTGGCTGGCCAGATACTGGATATTTTTGAGATGCAGACCGACTTCTTCCAGCGTTTCACGACGTACTGCATCTTCTAGGGTTTCACCCACTTCAACGAAACCGGCAATCAGGCCATACATCTGACTTTTGGTATTGCGCGCGTTTTTGGCCAGTAAAATCTCGTCTTTGCCTCGGGTAATGACGGTAATAACGCAAGGCTGTACCCGTGGATATTGCCGGTAGTTGCAGGATGGGCAGACCATGGCATATTCAACAGCATGCGCTTCAGTCGCTGTACCGCAATGACTACAGAACTTATGGTTACGACGCCATTCTAAAAGTTGTACTGCGCGGCTGGCCTGTTCGAATTGCTGGGTATTCCAGAACTGTAACAGCTGACGGATGGGAACTAGTTGCAAGCCTGCAGGAATCGGCTCATCGGGAAGAAGATCACGGGCAATCACCTGATCACCCGTGTGGAGTAGCAAATCACTTGCTAAGGCTTCAACCCGTGGAAGTTGAAAGTGTTGATCGACCAGCAGTTGCTGTTGTTGAAAAATATAAGCAAGTGATAATTTGGACATTAGGCAACTATTTTGAGTTTCTCACTACTGTCCAATGCTACCTGAAACATCGCCTGTAATACAGGCTGTTTGTTCTTTAAGTTATCAATCATCATGTCGGCACTGGCCAGGGTGTCTAAAGCACGATGAATTTCTTCCGGACTTAATGCAATCGACAGATCAATACGGTTCTTGATGAATGCTGCAGTGGTGGTGAACGCAGTACGAACATGTTCTGCATTCAGGAACAGCATCGCGCCGCCAATCTCGCAAAACTGTACAGGAACAGGTTCGAGGGCAGTCAAGTCATGATCTTGCAGGTAATTGCTGAGAATCTGGCTAGAAAGCTCGATCAGGGCCTTGGTTTCTGTGAGTAAAGCAGCGTGTGCTTCATCCAGACGGTCCAGAGAAATATTCATGTTGTTGACGCGCAGCTGCAAGCGGCTCGAAGTGTGATGACGTTCCAGTACGCCAATCGAGTTCATGGCAGACAGAATGACATTCATCAACTGCTGGGCAAAGCTGGCATCCTGCATAATCTCGGGCTGGCTCAGTGAAGCAGCCTGACGGGTCAGGTCATGATAGGCTTCATTCAGGTTCAACACCTTGAAGATATTGGCCAAACTATTCAGTTGAGCCTGTAATTCCTGAGTCTTTTCAGGCGTCATATTCTGATAGTTGAACTCGATGTCATTACGAATCTGTGCCATTTCCGTGGTCACCAATTCGCTGATGGTATGCATGGTTTCAAAGTCTGGGCCATACAGATGGCGACTGAATACCTGTAATTGCATATCGGTCAGCAGGTCATCGCCCACATTGAGCTGGCTACGGATAGATTGCGCAGTTTCATCTTCCTGACTGATACACAGGCTGAGCACATTGGCCAGATCAGACAGCGAAGCCTTGAAACTGTCTGCCGAGCTAAAATACTGTGCCATGTTACGCTCAATGCTCACCAGTGTGCGTAGACGTGGCTCATTAATCAGCAGGTGATCAATATTGTTTAACGCGACATAGACCAGATTCCAGTACTGCTTGCTGTCATGTTGTTCTGCAAGTCCAGCCAGATAAGCCCCCACCAGTTTGATGGCTTGCAGATCCAGTTCACTTTCTTCCTGATTGATCAGCTTGTTGAGTGACAGCTTATACAGGCGATGTACATATTGGGATTTTTCCAGACTTGGTGCCTGTGGCAGTGCAAAATCAGGGGTGACGCAATCCAGTAGCGATTCTACATGCTGGCCTTCAGTCGTCAGCGGTTTACCCAAAGCCAGTTCCAGACGGTTCAGGGTATCCAGCAAAAACTGTGGAATTTTTACTTCACGTAGGCAGATAAATTCGATATAGCGTTTCAGCATGGTGGTGCCTTCACTCAAGGCAATCACTTCTTGAGTATTGATCTGCGCCGGATTCCCCATAATCTTGCGCATCAGTTCTGCTGAATATTGAGCGACTTTTGCCAGACTGGACATGTCGATGAGTGCCAGAACCTGGGCGCATTGTTCGAACTGATTTAATGCATCATCAATACCAAAAGGTAAAGTCTGGTCTTCTACCAAGGTGCTTACTGCTGATTCGACTAACTTGATCGAGTTATCAACCTCATTTTTTATTATCAGTAAAGCTGTTGGATCAAAATGTATAGAGGTTTGGTAAGACATGATCTGCACCTTTCCTGGAGTATTATCTATATATGAGCCCCGCTTAAAACTGCGGGGCCTCTTTGTATTTACTATAACTGAAGAACGATAGTTTTAAACCTAAAGTATCCCCGGAAATGTAGATTTTATTTCGCGAAAAGGCAAGCAGTTCCATGTTTTTCTTCGAATTGTTTGACCCAATTCTCATGTTCCTGTAATTCCTGTTCTGACGGAAGAATCACCGGCAATTCAATTTCAACTCTGGCCATTCCTGAGCGGCTGTTCTGGTCTTCAGACTGAGACAGGGCATCGATATCAAAAGACACCTGTCCACCGGTCATCGCCAGATAAACATCGGACAGGATTTCCGCATCGAGCAAGGCACCGTGGAAGGTACGGTCGCGTTGTGGAATCTCGTAACGGCGCACTAAGGCATCCAGCGAATTTTTCTGCCCGGGATGCTTGGACTTGGCCAGTGCCAAGGTATCGGTGACTTCACAAACCTCGGAGAGCGCTTTAAAACCTGCACGCTTGAATTCCATATCCAGGAAGTTCATATCGAAGGTCGCGTTATGCGCAATAATTTCCGCGCCGTGTAAATAGTCAAACAGCACTTGAGAAATTTCTTCAAACAGCGGTTTGTCTTGCAGGAATTCGTCGGTGATCCCGTGGACATTCACAGAATCGCCAACCGGTGTTTTTGGGTTGATATAAATATGAATCGAGCTGCCGGTCAGTTTGCGGTTGATCATTTCCAGCGCGCCGACTTCAATAATCCGGTCACCATCCTGATAATAAAAACCGGTAGTTTCAGTATCCAGAATCAGTTGTCGTGGGCCGTGTAGCTGTAACTTGGCCGGTGTAATGACAATTTGCGGATGTAGCTCAGTCAAGGCAGATGTGTCTGAAGATGAAGCATCTTCATTGCTGTCCGTTGCTAATACTTCAGTCTGTACAACTTCTTCAACAGTCACTTCGATGATTTCTTCCGGCAGATATTCCAGCTCTTCTTCGCTCTCGGCCAGATCCAGACCGAAAGGATCGTCTAGCAACCAGTCGGGTTCAGATTTTTTTTTATCTTCAGACATTGAAGGGCTTTGCTTGGATTTTTTCAGGGTTTCATCAGCGCCCAGATTGGCCAGCTGATCGGCCATTTCATTGCCCGGGTGCCCAGCATGGCCTTTGACCCAGTGCCATTCGATGTCACGTCCCTGACAGACTTCATCAAGTTTTTGCCATAGATCAGGATTTTTGACGTCTTTCCAGTTTTTCTTTTTCCAGCCATGAATCCATTCGGTAATGCCTTGTTTGACATACTTGGAATCGGTATAGATCACCAGTTTGTCTTGCTTGTCACAAAACAGAATCCCTTCAATGGCAGCCGTCAGCTCCATACGGTTGTTAGTAGTATGATCTTCACCGCTACAGATTTTGTGTTCTTGTTGGCCATTAACAATGTACGCACCCCAACCGCCTAAACCCGGGTTGCCGCGACAGGCGCCATCAACATAAAGTGTGATAGTGTGTGACATAGATTAAATCCGATCAAAATAGAACAAGCTGGAAGGCTTATTGTATAGCGCAAATGCAGTCGATCAATCTATATGTCCAGGATTTTTTAATTTCTTGTAACATTTAACGTGAAATCGCGGTAAATTATTGGCTTGAGTCTTCGACATGCTTCACTACAATGGCATATCTAAAAAATAAATTTATATACGAGTTGTTTGGATTTCTTTATGTATAAACCAACCGCAATTTTGTGGCAGCCGACATTACCTACATTTTTAAAATATTCTGTACTGGGAACTGCGCTTGCTTCTCTAGGACTGACGGGCTGTTCATCTACACAAAGTGCGACCCAAACAGCATCAAGCAAGCAGGTTGGATCACAATATCTGGATGCCAGCAGTCTGGATGGACTCGAAGATTTACTTTCTGCAACGGATATGCGTGCAGTCGAAGGTGACCGTTTACAGATTCTGAAACATGGTGATGTCTGGAAACGCATGACCGTGGGTTTCAAGATGGACTTAAGTGTCTGGAATCCGCGGATTGATGCTCAGCGTGGCTGGTTTATTTCACGTCAGCCTTATCTGGATCGCTTAAGTGCGCGTGCATCACGTTATTTATATTACACGGTAAAAGAAGCAGAACGCCGTGGTATGCCGACCGAGTTGGCGCTGTTACCGATTATCGAAAGTTCTTATGATCCGGCTGCGACCAGTAGTGCGGCGGCGGCAGGTTTATGGCAATTTATTCCAAGTACCGGCCGTATTTATGGTTTAAAGCAGACCTCATTATACGATGGTCGCCGTGATGTAGTGGAATCGACCCGTGCAGCCTATGAATTTTTAGGCAGTCTGTATAACCAGTTTGGTTCCTGGGAATTGGCGCTCGCTTCTTATAATGCCGGCCCAGGCCGTATCCAGCAGGCAATTAACCGTAACAAAGCCGCAGGTCTGCCCACCGATTATTGGTCCTTGAAACTGCCACAAGAAACCATGAGTTACGTGCCACGTTTCTTGGCGGTTGCACAAATTATTAAAAATCCCGGCAGCTATGGGGTGAGCTTGCCACCGATTGCCAACCGTCCGCATTTCCGTGAAGTGCCAGTGGGCGTTGCCAGTTTAAATGAAATTGCAGCCATCACTGGTCTAAGCCGTGCAGAACTGTATCAATTAAACCCGGGTCATCGTGGTGATCATATTGATCCTGCAAGTCCGCGCCGTATTCTGATTCCAGCTGACTTAAGTCCTTCAGTGGATGAGAAGCTGAAAAAATTATCCGGTTCAGGTGGTTTATGGGCGAGTAACACGAACAGCTTGCCGCGAAATACGACGACAGTGGTGCCCACCAGAGCTACACCGCCAGAATTAAATACGAAAACGATTACGCCTTCTAAACAGACTCCGCCAGCGGTTGTTAGTAATCAGCCTGCAACGACCGTTGCCAAAACGACGACTCCGGCTAAAGCTGCAAGTACGCCACCTGTCGTCACAGCGGCGGTAAGTACCGCGACAACGGCCAATACTGTAACGAAGACTACGAAAAAGATTTCGACGCCTAAAGGCTCATCTGCTTTGGCCAGTTTTGCGGCACAAAGTGATTTACCAATTCCAAGTGCGCCGCGTATTCCGGTAGCTGTGACGCCTGCGGCACCAGCGAAACAGATTCAGGTCGAACCACCGATTTCTGCAGCTGAGCGTCAGCAAGTTCAGCAGGCGGTCATCGCACAAGATATTCAGAAAACAGTGGATGAAATTCTGCAGCCTGTCGCCACACCGGCAGAACAGGCCCAGGTGGTTGAAGAACTAAAAGCATTGGCGCCGGCAGGCACAGAAATTGTTGATCCTTATGACGGCAAAATCAAGCTGACTGCCATTCAAACCAGCCTGTCTGTGGCTGAGCAGCAAGGCAAGGAACTCACCAAAGGCTTCTCTTATCCAAAAGAAGTTGCTGACAATACCACTGCGAACTCGGTTGAAGCCAAGCTAAATCAGGGCAAAAATTACGTCAAGACGGATTCTGAAGTGGTGGTGGTCGCTCCAAAAGGCAAACGCAGTACCTATAAGGTATTACCAGGTGATAATCTGGCAATGATTGCGGCCAAAAATGGCGTGAACTGGCGTGATGTAGCGAAATGGAACCAGATTGATCCAAATTCTCCGCTGTATGTGGGCACCACCATTTATCTGTATGATGCCAAACCGGTACAGGAAGCCAGCAAAGCCAAAGAAAAGCCGGAAACTTATGTCGTTCAGGCCAATGACTCTCTGACTAGCGTAGCGACCCAGTTTGGTTTTAGCGTGAAACAACTGGCTGATTTTAATGGACTGAATAGTAATAGCGGTCTGTTTGTTGGGCAAAAGCTGTCATTGAAAGATACAGGGCAGTCCAAAGCCAAAGTTGAAGACACGAAAAAAGCTGAAACTGTCAAGGTTCAGACCAAATCCTATACAGTGAAACGTGGTGAGTATCTGAAACTGATTGCCGATCGTTATGGGCTTTCAAATGCTGAACTGGCATCCTTGACTTCAGGTCTGACTGCCGGTAGCAGTCTGATGGTGGGACAGAAAATCAATGTACCACTTCAGGAAGTTGAAGGGCTAACGGCATCTAGCCAGAAAACTGAGCAGAAGTTTGAAAATGTCAAAGTCGATCAGACTACGACTGAAAACTATCAGGTCAAACGCGGTGAAACCCTGTATAGCATTGCCAGTCAAAGCAAGCTGAGTGTTTCTGAACTGGCTGCATTGAATGGGTTGTCTGCCAATAGTGGTTTACGTATAGGTCAGACCATCAAGATTCCAGCCGGCAGTCAGATCCCTGAAACCTATACGGTTCAAGCGGGTGATACGCTGACCGGCATTGCCGCAAAATACAATCTGTCAATGGACCAGGTGGCGAGCCTGAATGGCATGTCACGTAATGCCGGCTTGCGTGTGGGACAGCGCCTGAAACTCAGTGGTGAAGTTGCTGAACCGGTACGTGAAGTGGTTGCTGAAACTGCGACGAAGAATACAAAATCGGATTCGCATGTGGTGAAGTCAGGTGAAACCTTAAGTTCTATTGCACGTCAGTATCATTTACAACTGAAATATCTGGCAGATTTAAATGGCCTGAATACCAATAGTACGGTGCGTATTGGTCAGCGTTTAAAAATTGAGGGTGACTTTCCGGCAGATAAAAAAGTTGAAGGCGTGAAAGTGGCAGCTAAGCCTGTAGCTTCTAAGGCAACTGAATCCTATACGGTAAAATCCGGTGAATCCCTGAATGCAATTGCCAGCCGTTTAGGCATAAGCGTGACCGACCTGGCTCAGTTAAATAATCTGAGTCCACGCGCAGGATTGCGTGTCAGTCAAACCATTCAGATTCCAAAACTGGTGACGGATTATAAAGTCAAACGCGGTGATACCTTAATCGGTCTGGCTTCACGTTATGGCATGAACAGCAATGAACTGGCGGAAATGAATGATCTCAAACCAAATACACAATTGCGTATTGGTGATGTGATTAAAGTGCCGAATTAATGAATGGATCATGAGATTCGCGCATTTATTTAAAACTTTCAGGCTAATATGGCTAGCCCCGCTGCTCGTGAGTAGCAGTTGGGCAGCCCTGATCACCACCCCATATATCGCGCTATATAGCCAGCCGAAATATGCCCAGGCCAAATCCCTGCCTTATGCCAATCCGCAAGCACCGAAAGGCGGTACGCTGATTCTGGCAGCTGATGGCAGTTTCGATAATTTGAACAGCATGAGTGGCAAGGGCAATGTTACTGAAGGGGGCAACTATATTTTTGACAGTTTGCTGTCCAAGTCACTAGATGAGCCCGGTGTGTACTATCCCTTGCTGGCGGAAAAAGTCAGTTTTGACCCCAAAAAAACTGCATTTATTATTTTTCATTTAAATCCCAAAGCACGGTTCAGCAATGGCCAGCCGGTGACTGCGCAAGATGTCAAATACAGTTTTGAGTTGTTTCAGACCCAGTCCAATTTTGGCCTGCAGATGTATCTGGCTGATTTAAACTGGCTGGAAGTCCTGTCACCTTTACAGGTCAAAATGCATTTTAAATCCGGACATAATCCGGAAATGGCGATGATTGTTGCGCAAATGCCCATTTATTCTCAACAGGAATGGCAAAAACGTAATTTTAAAGAATTGACGTTGAAACCGATGCTGGGTTCAGGGCCTTATGTCATTGAACACATAGATGCTGGACGTAGTATTAGCTACAAACGCAATCCCCGATACTGGGGCAAAGACTTGATGGTCAACCGCGGGCGTTATAATTTTGACCGGATCAAGTATCGTTATTATCGTAGTCCTGAAATCAAGTTCGAAGCTTTCAAGTCGGGCCAATTTACCTTGCATGAGGAAAAACAGGTCAACCGCTGGGTGAAAGACTACCAGTTTCCCGCCGTTCGGCAAGGACAGGTACAGCGTTACCGCTTTCAGCATCACAACCCGATTCCGACCCAGAGTCTGATATTCAATACCCGCCGTCAGCCTTTTACCGATATCCGTTTCCGCCAAGCCTTGAGTTTTGCCTATGATTTTGAATGGCTGAATAAAGCCATGTTCTATGGTGAATATCAGCGCCTGAACAGTTTTTTTTCCAATAGCGAGCTGGCATCTTATGGGCGGCCAAGTGTTGAAGAACTGCACATTTTAAAACCCCATTTAAAGCAGCTTGATCCGGTTCAACGTCAGGCGGTGCTTCAGGACTGGAAATATCCTCAGTCAGATGCCTCCGGTTTTAACCGGAACAATCTGTTAAAAGCCCGTCAATTGCTATTAAAGGCAGGCTATCGTTATCAACAGGGGAAGTTGGTCAATGCTGCGGGTCAACCGGTACAGATTGAGTTCCTGTTGCATCAGGCGGAACAGCAGCGCGATCTGATGCCATATCTGCGTCATTTAAAACGCTTGGGCATTCAGGCCAGCATTCGTATGGTAGAAACCGCGCAATATTATGAACGGCTGCGGAATTATCAGTTTGATATGATTGTCGATACCATGCCGCAATCCCTGACACCGGGGCAGGAGCAGAAACAGTTCTGGGGCAGTCAGGCCGCCACGCAAGCAGGTAATTATAATTATGCCGGCATTCGAAATCCGGCCATTGATGGAGTCATTCAGCAGGTGACGCAGGCTCAAAACCGTGAACAGCTGGTGAATAGTACCCGAGCATTAGACCGTTTACTGCGTGCAGGCTATTATCATATTCTGACTTATGGTACAGACGAATACTGGTATGCTTACTGGAATATGTATCAGCAGCCGCAACGAAAACCTAAACTCTCCGCCGGGATTGATTACTGGTGGGTCGATGCGGCAAAGGCCAGACATGTGGCTGATTATTTCAAACAGCATTAAGCTCCAAGCCTATCAGGGAGTGCCATGAGCACTTATATTCTCAAACGTCTGTTGCTGATGATTCCAACCTTGCTGATCATTTTGCTGATCAATTTCATGGTGATCCAGCTGGCACCCGGTGGTCCGGTGGAGCAGGCGATTTATCAGGCGCAACAGGTTAATAGTTTGGCGCATACCGGATTGCAGTATCAGGGAAAGCAAGGCCTCACACCGGAGATGCTTGAGAAGATCAATATCCAGTACGGCTTTGACCAGCCGCTGCATATCCGCTTTTGGGAAATGGTAACGCGTTATGCGCAGTTTGATCTGGGGCAGAGTTTTTTCAAAGACAAGCCTGTGACTGAGCTCATCTGGGAGAAATTGCCCATATCGCTTTCTTTAGGTCTGTGGAGTACCTTGCTGATTTACCTGGTTTCCATTCCTTTAGGAATCAGAAAAGCCCGAAAACATGGCAGTCTATTTGATCAGACCACCTCTCTAATGTTAGCCGTAGGCTATGCCATTCCAGCCTTTATTTTTGCCATTTTACTCATCGTCTTTTTTGCTGGCGGGTCTTATCTGCAATGGTTTCCCTTGCAGGGAATTCGCTCTGAAAATTTTGCTGAACTCTCATTCTTTGCGAAAATTCAGGATTATTTCTGGCATATGGCCTTGCCGCTGTTGGCCATGGTGCTCGGCGGATTTGCCAGTTTGACCTATCTGGTCAAATTTTCCTTTGTTGAAGAGCTGAGCAAGCAATATGTCCTGGCTGCACGAGCAAAAGGTTTAACTGAATATGCAGTGCTATATCGGCATGTATTCCGGAATGCCATTTTAGTGCTCATCGCAGGTTTGCCCGAAGTTCTGATCGGGGTTTTTTTCGTGGGCAACCTGTTTATCGAGATTATTTTTAATCTGGATGGGTTAGGTGTTTTAGGGTTTGAGGCAATTATCCAGCGTGACTATCCGGTGATTTTTGGTACTTTGTTTATTTTCACCTTGCTCGGTCTGATACTGCGTTTACTCAGCGATTTGCTCTATCAACTGATTGATCCAAGAATTCATTTCAGTTCACGTCGAGGATCACAATAATGTCTTCCTTGATGCAAGTACGCTGGCAACGTTTTAAGCAGCATAAGCTGGGCTTTAGCTGCTTCATTATTTTCAGTGCTATTTTCATCATTTCCTTGGGTGCAGAACTGATTGCTAACGATAAACCCTTGCTGGTGAAATATGATCATGCTTTTTATCTGCCCATCCTGAAATCCTATCCGGAAACCACATTTGGCGGAGTATTTGAGACAGAAGCAGAATATAAAGATCCGGCTGTACAGCAACTGATTGCAGAAAAAGGCTGGGCGATCTGGCCCATCATTCCGTTTTCCTATCAAACGCCAAATTTTGAACTGGCTGAACCGGTGCCTTCGCCCCCGAGTGCGCAAAACTGGCTGGGAACAGATGACCAGGGCCGTGACGTTCTGGCACGGATTCTATATGGTTTAAGGATTTCATTACTGTTTGGTTTTGCTTTGACGCTATTGTCTGCGGCGTTGGGAATTTTAGCAGGGGCAATTCAGGGTTATTATGGTGGATGGATTGACCTGATCGGGCAACGCATACTCGAAGTCTGGAGCGGTTTGCCGATGCTGTTTATGGTGATGGTACTGGTCAGTCTGTTTAGTCCGAGTATTTACTGGCTATTTCTGATCATGCTGTTATTTGGCTGGACCACACTGGTGAGTATGGTGCGCGCTGAGTTTTTGCGCGCCAGAAATCTGGAATACGTCTGGGCAGCAAGAAGTATTGGGGCCGGGGATGGACGGATCATGTTCAAACATATTCTCCCCAATGTGATAGGTTCTAGCCTGTCACAGTTACCTTTTATGCTAACCGCCAATATTACTGCACTGACAGCGCTGGATTTTTTAGGGTATGGTCTGCCACCCGATTCGGCATCCCTCGGGGAACTCTTGCTTCAGGCCAAAAACAACTTAAATGCGCCGTGGCTGGCATTGTCGGGATTCTTTAGTTTGGCGATTGTACTGAGTTTGCTGATCTATATGGGAGAAGCGGTACGGGATGCTTTTGATCCAAGAAACTAAATCACAAAAATCTTTAACCATAAGAAAATAAGCAGATAAAAATTGTGTAAATTTGACAAGACTGATTGTCAATTGTTCTGGCTTACGTTATAAATGGGTACAAAATAAAAGTAACGTATCAGGACAGATCATGACTCAATTGGCCGATTCCATTCAAATTCGTAATACCACTTTTAAAAATCGCATCATTAAAGGTGCCATGAGTGAAGCACTGGCCAATGATGCCGGCCAACCCAATCAGGCGCATTTCAAGTTGTATGAAGCATGGGCCGAAGGTGGCTTGGGTTGTGCTATTACGGGTAATGTCATGGTGGATTATCGTGCCAAGAATGAACCGGGCGTCGTAGTGGTAGAAACAGAACGTGATCTGGCGCAGCTCAAAGTCTGGGCTGACGTAGGCAAACAACATGATATGGTACAACTGGTCCAGTTGTCACATCCGGGCCGCCAGTGTCCCAAAGGTCTGAATAAAGAAACGGTTGCACCGTCCGCAGTCCCATTTAGTCCGGCTTTGGCCATGAGCTTTGGAACCCCACGGGAATTGCGTGAAGATGAAATCCTGGATATTATCCAGCGCTTTGCCACTTCGGCTGCTATCTGTGAACAAGCAGGATTTGAGGGGGTGCAGTTGCATGGGGCACATGGTTATCTGATTAGCCAGTTTCTGTCACCGCTGACCAATAAGCGTCAGGATCAATGGGGTGGTAGTATTGAGAATCGTACCCGTTTCTTGCTGCAAACCTATCAGGCTGTTCGTGCTGCGACTTCGGAAAATTTTATTATTTCAGTCAAGCTGAATTCAGCTGATTTCCAGCGTGGCGGTATTAGCGAAGAAGATGTCATTTATGTCTTTAAGGCGATGGACACTGCAGGCATTGATATCATTGAAGTGTCAGGTGGTAGCTATGAAGCACCTGCGATGGCCGGCGTGAAAGCAGACAAGCGCAAGGCCTCGACCATTGCCCGTGAAGCCTATTTCCTCGATTTTGCCGAAAAAATCCGTCAGGAAGTGAAGTGCCATATCATGGTCACTGGTGGATTCCGAACTGTTGAAGGCATGAATGCCGCGCTTGACAGTGGTGCTTGTGATTTTGTCGGGATTGCACGTCCCTTTGCGGTAGAACCTGACTTGGGCAATCGTCTGGTTGCAGGGCATGATGTACGTTATGTGGTTGAGAAAATTAAAACCGGTATTCCAATGGTCGACAAAATGGCGATTATGGAAATCATCTGGTATGCCGCGCAGTTTAAAGAAATTGCCAAAGGCAAGCAGCCTAATCCAAAGCTGTCACCACTAAAGGTCTTTTTGCAGTATCTGAAAGGCAATGTCAAAGCGGTGATCAAGGGACAATTAAACTCGCGAAAATCGGCTTAATCTTTATTAAAAAACCGGACACTGCAAATGTCCGGTTTTTTAATTTCTGGCACTTAGGGGTGCTTTAGGAATAATGCATCGCCTGGGTCTGAAAAGGAAATAATAACTGGCTTAACTGACGAGTCGCCCATAAACCAATTTCAGTATGATGCATATGCGGTGCAGTATAAGGAATCAGTAAATCAATTTTCTGTTCCGCACCTTCACAGCGCATGAAGCGACTTTTTAACTGATTCAAGCGCTGCTGGTCCATACGGCTCATTGCAGGTTCAATTTTTGCCTGTGAAGGGGTTGCACTACGTGAGGACAGGCGAGTTGCCAAGCCTGCACCCTGAATCCAGTCTTTAATAATCTGTTTTTCGGTCGCATTAAAGACCCCAAACATTTTACCTTCCGGATGATCGATCATTTTCCAGAAGCGACTTTGTTCTACTGGCGCATCTTTCACGATCCAGCCTTTTTCAATCATCACCTGCAAAAATTCGCTAATCTGGGCAGGATCGGATAACCAATCATTGATGGTCTTGCCACTAAACTGACATTTCTGATTATGAATATATTGACCAATCAGCGCTTTATTCTGGAAAACTTTTAAAGCCATCTGCCCAATATCCAGTTCCTTGATGATTTGGGAAGAACTTCTACCAAGGTCATTCAGGACATAGCCTTTTTTAATCAGTTCCAGATAAGTTTCTGGGTTTTCTGCATGATTAAAATGCTGGATAAATGCTTGCAGGGATTTCTGCGCATGACCATTGTGAGCATTATCAATAGTAATGTGCACATTAAAATAATGCGGATCGATACCCAGTTCAGCCAGTTCATAATTGGTGATTAACAAATGCAGTGGTAACTGTTCATAACCGAGATTAAAGCCAATGACCAAAGGTAGATACTTGGCCGGGGCATAAGCCAGTGCCAACTGTACGGCAGCCTGTTCGTAGTAACTATCATCTAAATGCTCGGCATAACTGTTCAGCTCATAATGACTCAACAGGTCCTGATACATGGTGACATGGTTGGCACGCGGATGCCCTAAACCAAGCTCTTCGAGATAGATGTAAATCAAATCTTTCAACTCGGGCTGATTACAGTTTGGCACGGTTGAATACAACCAAGCACCATCGACCAGTTTAACCGGTGCAACTTTCGCCAGGAATTCGAAAGCCTGAGAAACCGTCGGAAAATATTCCCGGGGCTGCTGCTGTTTCCGGCGATTGACATAGGTCTGGAAAGTCGCACAAACCTGATGATGTTGTTCTAAAAGATGCTGTTCAACCTGTACAGGCTGATCCAACCATCCGAGAGTATCAATATTTAAATTTTTAATCAGATCGCTCAAATAAGATTCGGCTTTTTCGGTTTTGGTATATGTCGAAATTTCAGTATCTTGAAAAAAGTTGACCCAATCCTTAAAGCTTTTAATTTGATAATTATGATTTTTATTTGGCGATAAAGGTAAACTTAGCTCTGTGCTGACGAACATAATCTGATCCTTGCAGATTTCTCTTGATTTACCTTAACGTGCCCTCTAAAAGCAGGGTGTTGAATTTTTGTTCTAATTTATTGGTGTATTGCTTTAAATGAAAATGAACGGATATTTCTATGCATAGAAATGTTAAAACAATACAAATTGTAAAATTAAGAATGGGATGGCAGCCGAAAGAGTGAGGGAGGAATTTGAACAAATGATAAAAACTGAGTTTAAAGATTCGAGAAATAAAATTTGCAAGATAAAAAAAGCCCGAGTCGCAATGCTCGGGCTTTTTGTTGAGATGTTGCTATCTCGAATATGGCGTCCCTACGGGGATTCGAACCCCGGTTACCGCCGTGAAAGGGCGATGTCCTAGGCCTCTAGACGATAGGGACAGTACAGAAGATAAATTTTAAAACCGCTACTTTTAGCTTGAAGTAATGGCGTCCCTACGGGGATTCGAACCCCGGTTACCGCCGTGAAAGGGCGATGTCCTAGGCCTCTAGACGATAGGGACTTAATAAAATGTACTTCTGAAAATTGGCGTCCCTACGGGGATTCGAACCCCGGTTACCGCCGTGAAAGGGCGATGTCCTAGGCCTCTAGACGATAGGGACGTTTCAGAGGTGGGCGTATAATAGGGTGAAAACAGGGGGGTGTCAAACGCATTTCCATAAAAAAAATGATTTTCTGGGTTGAGTGCATAAATTTAAAACAATCTAGAGAAAATACTGGAAAATTACATGGTTTAAGCTGGATTTTTAAGTAATTCCAGAATTGCTTCTACTACCTGCGGATGGAGTAAATAGCCGGTAATATCATGCGGGCGGTGAATATGGGTACGAATGCCGTGGTTAATAATTGCGGGTTGAAACTGAAATGGCGGTTGTGTAAGAGGAAAGGCGGTAAGAAAATCATCAGTTGAATAAAAATTTATCCAGTCGCCTGTAATTGCTGCAGGTCGTACAATGGGTTGCGGTAAATGTGACTGGATCACCTGAAAGGCTAATGGCGATCCTAAAGTAATAAAACGCTGTACGTTCAGTTCAGGATGCTGAATAAGATAATTATAGGCAATCACACTGCCCAGAGAATGAGCAATCACAATACAAGGTTTGCGACCATTCAATTGCCGGGCAATCCGCTCATGAACTTCCTTCATGAAAGCAGGATTGTCGAGATACAGATAGGTTTCAATCAGAAATTTCTGAAGCAGGCTCCGATGCAGACTGGGAAAATAATTCAGCAATAATACAAAGTCTCGCAGTGCAACATTTTTGCTTAGCGTGGTAATAAATTTGAATTTCTGTTTAAAATCCATCGTGTCATTCAAATGAAGCTGGGGAAGATCGGAAATCACGGGCTTGCGCCAGCCAGGACGTGGAACGGGTGCAGGAAGCTGAGGATGGACAGGTTGACGGAAACGAAAGCTGGGCCATTGCTGGGGCATTAAGGTGCCAGCATTCAGGATGTTGCGAACGTTATAGTGTGAAAGTAAGTCTCCATAAAATGGAATGTGAATGTGACGTCGTAAATAACTGAATCTGGCATCATGACGGTGTTTGCGAATGCCTTTTTGAAGTATATGCAGCCAGCGCTGGCGAATCGATGCAGCACTATGATGTTGCTGGTTCATTCCATGAATAAAAATAACTTTCATCGATACCTCACGGAGGTCGATCTATATAGTCACAGTATAGAGAAAATTGCGGCAAGCCAAGCTGCACTTTTTGTGGCGTTAATGTGTAAATTATCTTTGATAAAACAATCATTAACAGACATCTGTATATTTATAAAAAAGGCAGAAAAAGCAGTAAATTGGTAGGTCTGGATGAAAGATTTTATTGAATAGAAAAAGAATATGAATGGAACGGTAAAAGTTGAATTTAGAGTTTGGTGTGAGTCTTATAGTAATTCCAGGAGCGCTTTAATGACGTCCGGATGCTGAATATAACCATCAATATCATGCGGATGATAGATGGAGGTATGAATCTCCTGATTAATAATCGCCGGCTGAAACTGGAAGGGTGGTTCTGATAATGGAAAAGCGGTCAGAAAATCATCGCTACAATAGAAATTTATCCAGTCGCCTGAAATTGCAGCAGGTCGTACAATTGGTTGCGGCAGATGAGTCTGGATGACCTTAAATGCCAACGGTGATCCAAGAGTAATAAAACGCTTGATATTCAGCTCCGGATGCTGAGTCAAATAATTATAGGCAATCACGCTGCCAAGCGAATGTGCCACTAGGATCTGTGGCCTGCTGCTATAGAGTTGATCATGAATGCGGTGGTGAACTTCCTGCATAAAATGCGGGTTGGCCAAATAAAGATAAGTTTCCAGCAAAAACTTATGCAAAAAGCTGGCGTGTAAGCTGGGAAAATAATTGATGAGTACCGCAAAATCCCGCAAGGCAATATCTTTGCTTAATGCTGTGATGAACTTCAGTTTCTGATTGAAATTCAGGGCATCATCAAGATTTAACTGCGGGACGTCACAAATTTGATAGGTGCACTGATCTGGTGGCGGTGCTGGTTGCAGCTGTGCGGGATGTAAAAAAGGGAAATGCGGCCACTGTTGCGGCATCAGTGTGCTGGCATTCAATACGTTATGAAAATGATGCCGAGAAAGTAAATCGCCATAAAAAGGGATACGGATATGCCGTTTTAAATAAGTAAAACGGGCTTGCTGTTGTGGGTTTCTCTGGAGGCCTGTTTTGAGGAGATGCAGCCAATGTTGACGTAATGAAGTAGCCGTATACTGTTGCTTGTTCATGCCGTGAATAAACACAATTTTCATCGACGCACCCTTAAGGCTGCCCACTATGGTTATAGTATAGATAAAAAAAAGAGCGGCTGGAGCCGCTCTTTTAAAACTGATGCTTAAGACTTGTTGTGATAAAAGGCATAATAACTTGCATAACACGCTGCAATAAATAGCAAACACCCTACGAAGCTGATGCGCATTGATGGATCAAAGACCATACTGACACAGGTAATAAAACAGAAAACAAAGCCCAGGATTGGCACAATCGGGAACAATGGTGCAGCAAAGCCCAGTTCTTTGGCCGTGTGACCCTGTTTATACCACTGACGACGGAAGTTGAACTGGCTTAAGCAAATACTCATCCAGACCACCACCATGGTAAACGCTGCAACGCCCAGCAAGTTGGTAAAGATCGTCTCTGGCGCAAACTGTTCAGACAATAAACCTGGCAATGCACCTAGCATAGTCACCATGACTGCAATATACGGTACACCGCGAGCATTCAGTCTTGAGAATACGGCAGGCAACTGTTTGCTGTATGACAATGACCACATCATACGAGAAGCAGCAAATAAGCCCGAGTTGGCGGCAGACAACAATGCAGTGATAATTACAAAGCGGATGATGTCTTCAGCATATGGGATACCAATGTGCTGGAATACTGTTACGAATGGACTGCTACTCACGCCTTCAGCAGCTAAGCCTGCTTCCTGATGCGGAAGTAAGGCTGTTACCACGATAATGGTACCTACAAAGAAAATTAATAAGCGGAAAATCGCAGTATTAATTGCTTTAGGAACATTTTTCGCAGGATCTTCAGTTTCACCGGCAGCCACACCAATCAGCTCGGTACCAGAGAAGGCAAAGTTCACAATCAGCATCGTAGCAAAAATCGGGAATAGACCTTCAGGGAACCAGCCTTGTGCAGTTAGATTGGTAAATAAAGGCGCAGCTTCATAGCCTTGATAGCCCAGAACACCAAAGATGGCCAATAGACCTAAAAGAATAAAAGCAACAACCGTGACCACTTTTACCAGTGCCAGCCAGAATTCGGATTCGGCAAACCAGCGGGTCGAAATCATATTGAGACTAAATACGAATACACCAAAGATAATGGTCCATAACCACATGGAAATATCCGGGAACCATTCCTGCATCAGCAAGGCCGCTGCAGTAAATTCAGTTCCGAGAGTGACCGACCACGTCAGCCAGTATAACCAGGTGATGGTATAGCCTGTGCCTGGTCCAATATAACGTTTGGCATAAGCACCAAATGAACCAGATTCTGGCATATGAACGGCAAGTTCGCCCAAACATAGCATTACCATGTACGCGATAATACCGCCCAGGAGATAAGCGAGAATGGCACCTACAGGCCCCGTTTGTGCAATGACTTCACCCGACCCTAAGAATAGGCCTGTTCCGATTGCGCCACCAAGCGAAATCATGACCAGATGTCGAGTACTCATAGCGCGTTTTAAAGGCGCAGAATTGCCCTGATGCGTAGCATCATTCGGAGATGAGTGCATAGGAAATAAGAAATACTTCAAAGGAATGAAGCGAGCTATTGTAGTGAAAAACTACAAATCTGCAATCGAATAATGGTAATTTCGAATAAGGTCTGATCGTATGAGATCAATAGATGGCGTCCCTACGGGGATTCGAACCCCGGTTACCGCCGTGAAAGGGCGATGTCCTAGGCCTCTAGACGATAGGGACGTTGCGAGGTGATGCGTATATTAAGGATTAAGTCGGGGTTTGTCAAAAGGGTTTTTGCTAAAATTCATTTAACAGTTTAAACATTAGGCAAAACAAAAACTTTATTTTATTGAGATGTTATTTTCTGAACAGATTTCAGGACTATAAAAAATAAATATTTGAAAAGATCACTAAAACTTAGTGATCTGGAGTTTGATATTGCTCAGGCTGGGGATTTTCAGCAGGCGTTGTCACTGCCTCAGTGTCCGCAGTTTTATTGTCATCACGGTTGACGATATAGAGATATAGCGCGGATGGGGCTAAAATCAGTAAAACCAGTAAGATCTTTTTTAACATGACACAAAGGCACAATATGAAATCGCATTAATTATAGCCTAAGCAAATTAAAAAGAGCAGC
Organism: Acinetobacter sp. USHLN143; assembly: GCF_037145695.1. Taxonomy (GTDB): domain Bacteria; phylum Pseudomonadota; class Gammaproteobacteria; order Pseudomonadales; family Moraxellaceae; genus Acinetobacter; species Acinetobacter fasciculus. The sequence goes on along the minus strand of NZ_JBBCWZ010000010.1, from coordinate 35,936 downwards.
AGCATGTACCTATTCAGGCTCTAGAATTTAAAAGTAACATCCGCAATAAATTGGCGGCCGATTTCAGTCATCACACGTGGTCTATCATTTGAGGTCGAGCCTGTTGTATAGGTATTCACGCGGTTGGTTACGTTGTTAATGGTTAAACCAAAAATTGCATGTAAATCTTTTGAAATTTCCCAGTCATAGGTGGTGCGCATATCCCATGTAAATTTGGGTTTAATTTCAGAGGCTAAATAGGTGTCAAGCAGTTCACCTTCATATTCGACTTTGTCATTTTTATCGGAGACTGCAACCATATCATCGTAACTGTCTTTATAGCTAAAGAAGTTTGAAATACGTACAGGCAGTGTATCGAATGCAATATCCCAGTTTACTCGTGCGGTCCATGGTTGGTTAAAGTTTGGGGCAGGGCGGTCTGACCAACGGATAATTTGACCATCATAAGAGACCCATTCATCTTGAATGGCTTGATCATAGGCTGAAGTGTAATCTACATAAGTGCGGAAGACTTCACTGTAGTCAAATCCCAAGGCAAATAAATGTTGGCTATCCCCCAGAGCGATCGGTTGACGATTTTTAAGTATTAAGGTGTAGATGTCAGCTTTGCCACTTCCATCATTGTTATATTCGTAGAAGAATTTTGAACCCTCTAAAGGAGTAACTTTAGTTTTTGATATTTCATCCTGATATTTACGATTGACCCATTTTAGCCCTAGATCCCAATTCTGGATTTGTGTATTCAGGCCTAAAACAGTCTCGTCACTGAAAGGGGTATTGAGCGCTGAACTACGCGTACCGCTGGATAGTGTAGTTTGTGTTTCTACCCAAGGTGCATGTGGGTTTTCACGTGACAGTTTGTAGAGCAAATCATTTTGAATTTCATTCAGTTCTGTACCTAACGTTTGCTGACCATAGTAGCGATTCCACCCAGCGGATAAATGCAATTGATCATTACTAAAGGGTTTGTAAGAGAAACGACTACGAGGGGCAATATTGATATTACTACTTAAAGAGTCATAATCAGCACGAACACCAAAGCGTGTTGAAATTTGATCATTCCATTGAATATTGTCTTCAATAAATATATTTAGGCGATCTTGCTGGGCTTGAATATCACCAGCTTTGTACAGAGTGCCACCAGCGATATATTGTCCATTCCAACCATTTATCGTTAGTTTATCATCACAATATAGGTCACTTTGAAGGCAGGTAGTATCTTTACCAAGTTCTTTTAAATGGGTCTTTGTCGCGAGTAAAACATCCTCGGCTCGTTTCCACTCAACATGAGCATGGCTATAACCCGCACCTAGAGTCATGTTGTGTTGGGATTGACCAAGTTTAAATGGGTCTATATTGGCTTGTAGGTCGTAAGAGAGAACGTCTTGATGTTGTTCTATTTCTCCCATGATGGCACCCTCTCGAACAACATCAGTATTATTCCAATCTTTACTTCCTTCGGCATAGTACCAATGCATACTGTAGTTATTATCTGCAATGCGTTGTGTCGCCGAGTTTTGGAAATTAAGTTTATGTACGAGAGTACCTAGATTGAATTGGTGTTCGAGTTCAGAGAATAATGTAAGTGTTTCAGTTTCAGTGGTACTTCCCGAATCACGGTTGCTGTCCACATAACTTAAGCTATCGAGCAAACCATAATCGAAACCAAACTTCGCTTTGGTTGAGGCGTTTAGTGTATAAAATAATGTTGCACCAAGATTTGAGATATGTCGTTCTTGATCAATTGTTTTAGGTGTTTCAAAACCACTTTTGACTGGAATAATGGACTCTCTTTGAGAAGCATAAGCATTAAAGCCCCAATCATTCGAGAGCTTCCCATAAATATTGGTGCTTAGACCTTGTTTGGTATATTCCTTTTGGTAGTCATCTGTGGGCTCTTCAAATTTACTTTCTTCTAAAGGTGAAATTGAGTTGTAGCGAGCCCAATCGCTTTCAGTGTAATCGTAAGTGATAGAACCGTGAATTTTACCTATCTCTGTTTGCGGTGCACATGTTTTAGCATTTACAACACCACCTGTGAATTGACCATAAGCGGCAGACACGTTGCTATCTAATACTTCAAGCTCACAAAGTAGGTCAGTGTTCACTGCCATAGCTTGTGCGCCAGTCCCAATATCTTGAAATGTATTTATGTTTGAATTTGCTGGATTAATAAGTAAGTTGTTGGAAATACCGTTCACAATAAAATTGTTTTGGAAGGTTTGTGCGCCATTAATAGAGATTTCGGCAGGTTTAATTTCACCTTGTGAGCCTGCTGCTAACTGTGATTGGCTAAACTGCACATTCGGATTCACTTTTAAGAAATCTGTAATATTTTTAGAGCTATTCGGCGTCTTTTCTAAATCTTCTTTTGAATAAACTGTTTTTCCCACTTCATTTGCTTGCTGAGCTTCGATAATAATCGTGCTGAACTTAACCGTAGCTTCCTTGAGGATGGATTCTTGATAATTTGATTCTTCTGCAAAACTAGATGTTGATAAAGCTGTTAGAACCGCAATAGAAAGTGGGGAATAAGCAAAACGCATGAGAAGGGTTAAATCTGCGAAAGATAATGGAAGTGATTATCATTAACTTAGAGTAGGTAATCAATAGTGATGAGAATTATTTTCATTAATTAATTGATAAAAGTGTAGGAATTGAGCAGCTTAAGATGCTGATCAAAGAAATATAAAGAAGAGAAAAAATAGATGGCGTCCCTACGGGGATTCGAACCCCGGTTACCGCCGTGAAAGGGCGATGTCCTAGGCCTCTAGACGATAGGGACGTTTAGAAGATGGCGGTATCTTATTGATCCGCCACCAGAGTGTCAAGCAGGTGAGGTGCGAGTTTGTTTAAAATATAGCAAAACAGTTCAGCGGTCTTCTGCGTATCATATAATGCAGAGTGTGCTTCTTTGCCATCAAACTCGATTCCAGCCTGAATACAGGATTTTGCCAGTACGGTCTGACCAAACATCACAGCACTTAAAGTCACTGTATCGAAGACAGAAAAACTATGAAACGGGTTCTGGTTTTTGGTTCCGGTACGCGCAATCGCGGCCTGAAGAAAACCTAAATCGAAATGTGCATTGTGTCCGACTAAAACCGCATGAGTACAGTTTTGCTGGCGACGCACTTCATTCACAGATTTAAAAATACGCTTAAGCGCAGTTTTTTCATCTTCGGCCATGGCGATTCGCATTGGATTAGAAGGATCGATCCCAATAAACTCCAGCGAACGTCGGTCGAGGTTTGCCCCTTCGAAAGGATTGATATGTGCATGGTAAGCTTGACCCGGCACAAATTGACCTTCCTCATTATAAACAATCGGAATGGCCGCAATTTCCAGCAATGCATCAGTCTGCGCATTAAAACCTGCAGTCTCGACATCGACAACTACAGGTAAGAATCCACGAAAACGTTGACCAATGATTGGGAGCGTTTCATTTGTCACACTTTTCTCCATTGAATGGTTTTACCCGCATATAGAGGGATAATCTGTTCACCATCCAGATAGTCTAAACTTTCAGGGATTACTTGATCTTCTTTAACCAGGGTAATGGTATTGGTATTACGTGGCAGGCCATAGAAGTCTGCACCAAAATGGCTGGCAAAACCTTCCAGGCGTTCAATTTTACCCACTTGATCAAATGCCTGAGCATACAGCTCAATAGCAGTCGGCGCACTATAACATCCTGCACAGCCACACGCATTTTCTTTTGCATTTTTTGAATGCGGTGCGCTGTCTGTTCCCAGGAAAAATTTAGGATTACCACTGGTTGCGACTTCCAGCAAAGTTTGCTGATGCGTTTGACGTTTTAAAATTGGCAAGCAGTAGAAATGCGGCTTGATCCCACCGACCAGCATGTCATTGCGGTTAAACAATAAATGTTGTGGCGTAATGGTTGCAGCGACATTGCGGTCTTGCTCAAGTACAAAGTTTGCGGCTTCGCTGGTGGTAATATGTTCGAGTACCAGTTTCAGCTTTGGAAACTGTCTGAGTAACGGTGCCAGCACTTCATCCAGGAAACGCTTTTCACGGTCAAAAATATCGACATGATTATGCGTTACTTCACCATGTAGTAATAAAGGCACCTGGTGTTCTTCAAGCTGTTCAATTACGCCGTAGACCTTGCTCATGTCGCTCACACCACTGTCGGAGTTGGTGGTCGCACCCGCAGGATAGAGCTTGATGGCATTGACATACGCAGAGTCTTTGATCTTTTTAACTTCACTTGCCGGGGTGTTGTCAGTGAAATACAGTACCATACGTGGGTCGAAATTTACCCCTTCAGGCACATGTGCCATGATGCGTTCACGGTAGGCATTGGCCTCTTCGACGGTTTTAACGGGTGGCACCAGATTTGGCATGCAAATGGCGCGAGAAAACTGCTTGGCTAAATCGGGAACGGTACGTTGAAGTGCTAAACCATCACGCAGGTGAACGTGCCAATCATCTGGCTGGAGAATCGTAATCGTATTCAAGGCAAATTCAGTCGAACAAATAAAACAAATGATAATCCATCTATAGTAAAAATGGTAACGAGAAAGCGCTACAAAATAAGGGATATGTATAAATTAATTTTAAAAAGTATGTTATTTTAAAATTAATAAAAAAATTACATAAATACTTGGCAATGGAATACAAGTACAATCTAGCGAAATTGCAAGATGATAAAGAAGACATAGAACAACTGATTACACGGCAAAGCCAGCGTGTAGGCCCGGTCTTCCCTCAAAATCTGGAACAAGAATTCTGGACCAAAAATCTGGAACGCGCCCGCAAACATGTCGAAAAATATGTCTGGGCTGGAGTACTAGCCTATTTCCTTTTTTTAGTGGTAATGATTCCTACAGATTACTGGAGCATCAGCAAAGAATATTTCGTGCATGATTTTGTCCTGTGTATGCTGGGCCTGCTTAATGGTGGCGTGTCATTAATCATTTTTTATATGTTCTCCTGTTTACCCAAGATCAAGCGCTTTTTTCCTCAGGCTTCGATGCTGTTGGTATTCTGGGTACAGGTGTCAATTTCATGTATCACCATGTCGATTAAAACTGATGCCTTGCAGCATCAATCCATGGCGATAGTCACGATCGTGTATATCCTGGGTTATATTCTGACCGGCATTAAACCGATTCAGATGCTGGTCACCGGATTATTCGCTGCGGCAACTACTATTCTTGTATTGTTTAGCCTTTCAGTTGAATTTAATCCTATGGTTTTTGGACGGATTTTAATTGGAGGTTGCTTGCTGGGTTATGTGATTAGCCATATGATTTTTGCCCGTGAACGTGTGATTTTTCTCTATAGCATTCGCGCCAGAATCAGTGAGCAGATCCAGCGTATTCATACCAACGAATTATTACATTTGAGTCAGTATGATGAGCTGACCAAGATTTCCAATCGACGTACCTTTGATGAGACACTGGAGGTCCATTTTGAACGTGCACGCCGTGAAGAAACGGCTTTGGCGATTCTGTTTATCGATGTAGATTTCTTTAAAAATTACAACGATTTTTATGGGCATCAGAAAGGTGATGATGTCATTTCGACTATTGCCAAAACCATCAAGAATGCGATCCGACATATGGACTTTGTAGCGCGTTATGGCGGGGAGGAGTTTGTGGTGCTCTTGCCAGAAACGGATGCACATGGTGCTTATGCGGTGGCTTCAAATATCTTTAAGGCGATTGACCGTCTGGAAATTCCACATGAAAAATCCTTGGTTGCGAAACATATCACCATCAGTTTAGGCATTACCGTTTATCGTGGTGAAGATGATATTGATAAAGACGCCTTATTGGGAATCGCGGATCAGGCGCTATATCGTGCCAAACAGCTTGGACGCAACCAGATTTATTATCAGTCCATTCGTTCAGTCAATTCAGATATCGCAAATGGTTAGAGATTATTACAATCAATAAACGAACCCTCAATAAAAAACCGCTCATCAGGAGCGGTTTTTTATGAAACTAAAAAGGACTAAAACTTAGTTTTTGTCTTTTAGTTGTGGCACTGCAGATGCTGAACCAACTGCCAATAAACCAGTCTCTGTATAGATGCCCAGTTTCGCACGAGTATCCGTGATATCCAGGTTACGCATGGTCAACTGACCGATACGATCCATTGGTGAGAACATAGAATCACCTTTCTCCATCGTTAAGCGTTCAGCTTCGTATGTCAGGTTTTCAGATTCAGTGTTCATAATCGTATAGTCATTACCGCGACGTAGTTCTAAAGTTACAGTACCTGTGATGGCTTTAGCAACCCAACGCTGAGCAGTTTCACGAAGCATAAGCGCTTGAGAATCGAACCAGCGACCTTGGTAAAGAAGACGACCTAAACGAAGACCGTTGATACGGTATTGTTCAATGGTATCTTCGTTATGAATACCCGTCACCAGACGTTCATAAGCAATGTGAAGCAGCGCCATACCTGGAGCTTCATAAATACCACGAGATTTCGCTTCAATGATACGGTTTTCGATCTGATCCGACATACCTAGACCATGACGGCCACCGATACGGTTCGCTTCAAGAATGAACTCAACAGGATCTTCGATACGTTGACCGTTGATTGCAACTGGGAAGCCTTCTTCAAAAGTGATCGACACTTCTTCAGGTTTGATTTCAACTTCTTCCTTCCAGAACGCAACACCCATGATTGGGTCAACGATTTTGATGCCTGCATTCAGGTATTCAAGATCTTTGGCTTCGTGAGTTGCACCCAACATGTTTGAGTCAGTTGAATAAGCTTTCTCTTTTGACATTTTGTAGTCAAAGCCGTTGTCGATCAGGAACTGAGACATTTCAGCACGGCCACCAAGCTCGTCAATAAATGTCTGGTCTAACCAAGGCTTATAGATTTTAAGATTCGGGTTAGTCAACAAACCATAACGGTAGAAACGCTCGATGTCGTTACCTTTATAGGTTGAGCCGTCGCCCCAGATGTTGACGTCATCTTCTTTCATTGCGGTAACAAGCATTGTCCCTGTTACTGCACGGCCCAGTGGCGTTGTGTTGAAGTAAGGAACACCACCAGTTGAGATGTGGAACGCACCACATTGAATTGCAGCAATACCTTCTAATGCAAGCTGTAGACGGCAGTCGATTAAACGTGCTTTTACTGCGCCATACGCTTCAGCTTTCTTTGGGATGGCATCGTAATCATCTTCATCAGGCTGACCCAGGTTTGCAGTATATGCATAAGGTTCTGCGCCTTTTTGTTTCATCCACAACAGGGCTGCTGAAGTATCTAGACCACCAGAAAAGGCAATACCAACTTTTTTGCCTACAGGTACATTCTGTAAGATAGTTGCATTATCAGACATTGTTAATCCTAACGATAGAATAATATAGGCACCACTTATATTGGTGGCCAAGGAGAATTTTGAATGCAGATATTGTAACACCTTTCAAATGGCAAGTTTTCGCAAAAAAAATGCAAAATCTAAAAAATAGACAAAAAAATAAACAATCTAATGCAAAGAGAGCCATCACAAATGGCCTTGAATTAGCCAAATCTGGGGTTTTTAAGCTGGCTAAGACTAAAGTTCTATAGGCTTCATTTTATTTCAACCTTTGCTTCTCTCGACCTGTTAAATACCGGATGTTGCTTAGCTATCACTTATATTGAATTCCATCTTTTAATATAAAAATTGGTCATACCAATTATATTTTAATAAATTAGCTATTGCAGTATTTTAAATATTTCATTAACTTTGGCTGGATAAAAGACCGATATTGGTCTGTTTAATGCTAAATTGGTCATACCAATAAGCTTTTGAACATGTCCTGTAATGAAATAACAAACAAGCATTTCAAGGAGTAGAGAATGCTTCAACAGTGGCAACAAATTTACGATCCAATCGGAAATATCTGGATTTCCAGCGCGATCGCCCTTATTCCAATCGTATTCTTTTTTCTTGCTCTTGCTGTTTTCAGAATGAAGGGCAGTGTAGCGGGAACGATTACTGTGGCTTTGGCATTTCTGGTGTCAATGTTCCTCTACAAAATGCCAGTCACTATGGCATTGGCTTCCATGGTCTATGGGTTCTTCTACGGCTTGTGGCCGATTGCCTGGATTATTATTGGCGCCGTATTCCTTTACAAGATTTCAGTGAAGACCGGTCAATTTGACATTATTCGCTCATCGATCCTGTCATTAACCGAAGACCAGCGTTTACAAATGTTATTGGTCGGCTTCGCTTTTGGTACTTTTCTGGAAGGTGCTGCAGGCTTTGGCGCACCGGTTGCAATTACTGCAGCGTTATTAGTAGGTCTTGGATTTAAACCACTGTATGCCGCGGGTTTATGTCTGATTGTGAACACTGCACCTGTGGCTTTTGGTGCGATGGGAATTCCGATTATTGTCGCTGGTCAGGTATCAGGCGTAGACACCATGGAAATCAGCCAGATGGTAGGACGTCAGTTGCCAATCATGGTACCCATCGTACTGGTGTGGATTATGGCAATCATGGATGGCTGGCGTGGTGTGAAAGAAACCTGGCCTGCAATTTTAGTCGGTGGGGGTTCTTTTGCCCTGGCGCAGTTCCTGACTGCTAACTATGTAGGTCCTGAATTACCTGATATCACTGCAGCGATTGCATCTTTGGTGAGCTTAACGGTATTACTCAAGTTCTGGCAGCCAAAACATATTTTCCGTTTTGATAATGAACAACTGGTCGATAGCAACATTGCTTTGGCAAGCCAGCAAAAATATAGCATCGGTCAAATTATTAAAGCGTGGTCGCCATTTGCGGTACTGACTGCCATGGTAACTTTATGGAGCATCAAACCATTTAAAGATCTGTTTGCCAAAGATGGGGCTTTAAGTGATTTAGTAATTTCTATTAAAGTGCCTTTCCTGCATCAAATGATTCAAAAGTTGCCGCCGGTGGTCGCTGAAGCGAAAGACTACGACGCGATCTATAAATTTGACTGGTTGTCGGCGACGGGTACAGCGATCATGATCGCTGCAATCATCACCATCATTTACCTGAAAATGAAACCGAAAGACGCAGTAGCGACCTTTGCTGAAACAGTAAATGAGCTGAAAACACCGATTTACTCAATTGGTATGGTATTGGCGTTTGCTTTCATTGCCAATTATTCGGGCTTATCGGCAACCTTGGCATTAGCCTTGGCACATACAGGACAAGCATTTACGTTCTTCTCACCATTCCTGGGTTGGGTCGGTGTATTCCTGACAGGGTCTGATACTTCAGCAAACGCATTGTTCTCGGCTTTACAGGCAACCACGGCTCAGCAGATCGGTGTACCTGAAGTATTGCTGGTGGCAGCGAATACCAGCGGTGGTGTAACCGGTAAAATGATTTCACCACAATCGATTGCAATTGCCTGTGCCGCAGTAGGTCTTGTCGGTAAAGAATCGGATTTATTCCGCTTTACCGTAAAACACAGTATCACCTTCACGGTGATGATCGGTATCATTATCACCTTACAAGCTTATGTGTTCCCATGGATGATTCCATAACACCATACTGAGGGCGGTGCAATGAAAGTCTCTGATAAAGTCGTACAAAGTCTGCGTAGTCTGATTGAAAAAAATCATATGCAGGTCGGGGACCGTTTGCCCGCAGAACGTAAATTATGTGAGCAGTTAGGCGTGTCGCGCTCTTCGTTGCGAGAAGCGCTGCAACATCTGGTTAGCCAGGGCATGCTGGTGAGCCGTGTTGGTGCCGGTACTTATTTGCAGGAACTGCCGAATCACTGGTCACAGCATCATATTGTGCAGCCTTTAAGTGACTTAATGGATGTTGATCCTGAATACCGTTTTGATGTTCAGGAGTCTCGTCTGATTCTGGAAGGCGGTACAGCCTGGTATGCCGCACAGCGCGCCACACCCGATGATATAAAAAAAATCAGACAGTGTTATGACCAGATTGCACATTATCAGCTGTTGGGTGATGACGATGAGGCAGCTCGCGCGGATGCCCGTTTTCATCTTGCCATTGCCGAAGCATCGCATAATGTGGTGCTGATCCAGTTGATGCGCAGTCTGTTCGACCTGCTGCAATTTAATGTGGTACTCGGACGACGCAAAGTCTATTCCGAAGCCCACCGTTTTGATCAGTTGCAGGACCAGCACTTTAAGGTGATGGCCGCAATTGAGCGTCAAGATCCAGAAGCTGCACGTCAGGCAGTTTGTGGACACATTGAGTTTGTCATTCAGCAAGTACGCACGATTGATGAGGATGAAGCCCGTCAGCAGCGTATGAGCCGATTAAACAGGATCTAAATTATGATTATCTCTTCTGCAAATGATTACCGTGAAGCCGCACGACGTCGTCTTCCACCATTCCTGTTTCATTATATTGATGGTGGGGCTTATGCAGAATACACGCTGAAACGCAATGTAGAAGATTTATCAAAAGTAGCGCTGCGTCAACGTGTCTTGAATGACATGTCAGCACTAAATCTGGAAACTAAATTATTTGATGAAACCCTTTCGATGCCGGTGGCCTTGTCACCTGTAGGCTTGACCGGTATGTATGCACGCCGTGGGGAAGTGCAGGCAGCAGTTGCGGCAGACCAAAAAGGGATTCCATTCACTTTGTCGACGGTATCTGTGTGTCCAATTGAAGAAGTGGCACCAGCGATCCAGCGCCCAATGTGGTTCCAGCTGTATGTCCTGCGTGACCGTGGCTTTATGAAAAATGCCTTGGAACGTGCCAAGGCAGCTGGCTGTTCAACGCTGGTCTTTACCGTGGATATGCCAGTGCCGGGTGCACGTTACCGTGATGCGCATTCCGGCATGAGTGGACCAAATGCAGCGATGCGCCGTTATATGCAATCTTGCATGCATCCGCACTGGGCCTGGAATGTCGGCTTGATGGGTCGTCCACACGACTTGGGCAATATCTCGAAATACCTCGGTAAACCGACAGGCCTTGAAGATTATATCGGCTGGTTGGGTGCCAATTTTGATCCGTCTATTTCCTGGAAAGATCTGGAATGGATCCGTGACTATTGGGATGGTCCGATGGTGATCAAAGGGATTCTGGATCCTGAAGATGCTAAAGATGCTGTGCGTTTCGGTGCGGATGGCATTGTAGTATCCAACCATGGTGGTCGTCAGTTAGATGGTGTGTTATCTACCACACGTGCCTTGCCACCAATTGCTGATGCGGTAAAAGGTGAACTGAAAATCCTGGTCGACTCTGGTATCCGTAATGGTCTGGATGTGGTGCGTATGCTGGCAATGGGTGCGGACACCTGTATGCTCGGTCGGGCCTTCGTTTATGCATTGGGTGCTGCAGGCGGGGCTGGTGTCAGCAACCTTCTTGATCTGATCGACAAGGAAATGCGTGTTGCCATGACCTTAACAGGTGCCAAGACCATTGCTGACATTACACAGGATTGTCTGGTAAGGCTCGATCGCGAAATTTCACAATAAAACCAATCAGGATGACCACTCTAAATCGTGGTCATCCTAGAGCAATTCGGAACAACAGAATTGCTGCTATTTCATCTATTCAAGATTAAAAATCCAAAACATGCTTATGGCTAATTTTATAAAAAGATAGCTATAAAAATGAAACGGGGCTCTACTATGCAAAACTCATTTGACCCTACTGCGACCTTAAACAATCTGGTCGCTGTGGTCGGCCAGCGACATGTGTTGACGGACGATCACGATACTCGTTTGTATCGGCAGGGCCGGCGTTATGGTTCAGGTGAGGTGTTTGCGGTCGTCACTCCGGGTTCATTACTGGAACAATGGCAAGTATTGCAAATTGCTGTTGCAGCAGACTGTATTGTGATTATGCAGGCAGCCAATACCGGTTTAACTGGTGGTTCAACGCCGTTTGGTGAATATGACCGTCCAGTGATTGTGATGAGTACTCGCCGTCTGGCAGGTATTCAGGTGATCCAGGAGGGCAAACAGGTTGTCTGTTTGCCGGGTGCAACACTTGATGCACTGGAAAAGCAGCTGGCACCATTTAACCGTGAACCGCATTCGGTGATTGGTTCATCCTGTATCGGTGCTTCGGTGTTGGGTGGTGTGTGCAATAACTCCGGTGGAGCCTTGGTTCGCCGTGGGCCGGCCTATACTGAACTGGCATTGTATGCGCGTGTCAATGAACATGGCGAACTGGAGCTGGTGAATCATCTCGGTATCCATCTGGGTCATAGTCCGGAAGAGATTCTGAAAAATCTGGAGCAGAAACAATATAATGAGCAGGATATCCAGCAGCAGGAACATCGCTGTGCTTCAGATCATCGTTATAGTCAGGATGTGCGTCAGGTCGATGCTGATACTCCGGCACGTTTCAATGCAGATCCAAGCCGTCTGTTTGAAGTCTCTGGTTCTGCGGGCAAGGTGTGTGTTTTTGCAGTACGTCTGGATACTTTTGAAAAAATCCCAAGCCAAGTGTTCTATGTCGGCACTAACTCGCAGGATGACCTGACGGAAATCCGTCGTTTTTTGCTCAAAGATCTGCCGCGTCTGCCGATTGCTGGAGAATATATTCACCGTGTGGCTTATGACATCGGTGCGGAATACGGCAAAGACACTTTTATGTTCATTGAAAAATTTGGTACTGCCAAAGTGCCTGCCGCATTTGCCATGAAAGACAAGGTTGATGGGATATTGCAGAAAATGGGGCTACGTGGTTTAAGCGACAAAATTTTGCAAATGATCAGTAAAATGCTGCCATCACATTTGCCAAAACGCATGAACGAATACCGTGATCTGTATGAGCATCATCTGATTCTCAGAATTGAAAATCAGGATGTGGCACAGGTACAGGCATTCTTTGAAGGCTACTTTAAGGCCCATCCTGGCGGGAACTATTTTCTCTGCACCGAAGACGAAGGACGTAAGGCATTTCTGCACCGTTTTGCCGTAGCTGGTGCAGCAATTCGTTACCGTGATACCCATTTAAGTGAAGTGGAAGATATTGTGGCGCTGGATATTGCGCTGCGTAGGAATGACCGCCAATGGGTAGAAACCCTGCCACAGGAGATGGAAGAGCAGATCTTACATAAACTTTATTATGGTCACTTCCTGTGCCATGTATTTCATCAGGATTATATTGTGAAAAAAGGGGTTAATCCGCTGAAGATGGAACATGCCATGTGGAAGCTGCTGGATGATCGTGGTGCGGAATATCCGGCTGAACATAATGTAGGGCATCTCTACATTGCCAAACCGGCATTAAAAAACCATTACCAGAAGCTGGACCCGACCAATAGTTTTAATGTTGGTATTGGGCATAGCTCAAAGCTGAAATATTGGAAATAAGCAGAAAAACTGGGAATAACAACAATAAAAATATGATCTGGCCTATCTCATGCAGTGCTCGCACTGCATTTTTTTATCTATAAAACATTGGAAAAATACAGGTTGTACGAATCTTGCAATAGATCGAAAAATTGCTGATTTAAATCCAGTCTTGGGTTTTAATATGCCAAGTAGAGATCATTATCTGTTCCTGATACGATAAAACCAACAATAACAAGTTTTTAGGAGTCTCTTATGAATTCAAGTATCACCCCGCCACAGCTGCCACGACTACATGAGCGTAATCAGACTTTGTCTGTATTGCATGGCATTTATGCCGGCCTGTTGATCTTTAGTGGCGCAGTATTTCTTTATCTTGAATCTCAGCAAAGAACCGCTTCAACCATCAGCCTGGGATTTGTCATTCTATTAATGCTGGTATTGATCTATTTCAATATTCAGGCAGCTCTGAAAGTTAAGAAAGGTCAGGGCGAGGGACGTACACTTTCCCGAATTATGGCGGTGCTGATGCTGTTGAGCTTTCCTGTAGGAACAGTACTGGGGGCAATTGCATTATGGAAAAGCTCGGCGAAACAGTGGGAGGCCTGAGTTGACCTGAGAAAGCAATAATTTTGTGAAAATGCCATAAACAAAAATAAAAAACACGCTAGAGTAATATGCAACAAGTTGCAAAGCCATCATCAAAGGGAATAGCCATGACAACGACTCGTTATGCGAATATTTTAAAACCGCTTCATCTGGGATTTACCACGATTAAAAACCGGGTGGTGATGGGTTCAATGCATACCGGGCTGGAGGATCGTTTCTATAATTATCCCAAACTGGCAGCTTATTTTGGCGAGCGTGCCAAAGGTGGGGTAGGGCTGCTCATCACGGGTGGTATTTCTCCAAACCGTCAGGGCTGGTTACTGCCTGCAGGTGGGACCATGAATACCTTGGGAGATATTGCTCCGCATCGACTGGTGACACATGCAGTGCATAAGCATGGTGCTAAAATTCTTTTACAGATTCTGCATGCCGGACGTTATGGCTATCAGCCTTTTGTGGTTTCGGCCAGCCCGATCAAATCACCAATTTCTCCTTTTAAACCGCGTGAAATGTCAGATAAACAGATCCTGAATACCATTCAGGATTATGTGAAAACTGCCATCATTGCCAAAAAGGCTGGCTATGATGGCGTGGAAATCATGGGTTCTGAAGGCTATTTGCTGAATCAGTTTTTAAGTCGTCATGTCAATCAGCGTATTGACCGTTGGGGCGGCCCGATTGAAAACCGGATGCGTTTTGCCGTAGAAATTGTTAAAGCGATTCGCGCTGAAATTGGTGAGAAATTTATTATCTGTTTCCGTTTGTCACTTCTCGATTTGGTACATGATGGCAATACCATGCAGGAAGTGATTACCGTAGCTAAAGCTTTGGAAAAGGCAGGAATTACTTTGCTCAATACCGGGATTGGCTGGCATGAAGCACGTATTCCAACTATTGTGACTTCCGTGCCTCGAGCTGCTTTTGTCGATTACACTTCTGAAGTTAAGAAACATGTTTCGGTGCCGGTGATTGCCTCTAACCGGATCAATATGCCAGACACTGCCGAGGCGATTCTGGCCTCTGGTCAGGCAGATATGGTACAGATGGCACGTCCACTTTTGGCCGATGCTTTCTGGGTCAACAAAACCGCAACCAATCGTGTTGATGAAATCAATACCTGTATCGCCTGTAATCAGGCTTGCTTGGATCATACCTTTAAAAACCAGCGCGCAACCTGTCTGGTCAATCCGCGTGCCGCTTATGAGACCGAACTGGTCTATGTCAAAACCAAAAAACCGAAAAGTATTGCAGTGATTGGTGGTGGTGTTGCAGGTCTGTCAGCGGCTACTGTCGCAGCCAGTCGCGGGCATGATGTGACGCTGTTTGAGGCCAGTCATGAAGTAGGCGGACAGTTCAACCTGGCTAAAGTCATTCCGGGGAAAGAGGAATTTCACGAAACGATTCGTTATTTTAAAGTGCAGCTAGAAAAAACTGGAGTTGATCTGCGTCTCAATACCCGAGTCAACCGCGAGCAGTTGGAGCGTGAGGGTTTTGATGAGGTGATTGTGGCTACAGGGGTTGTGCCGCGTGCCTTGAATATCGAAGGCAGTCAGGCACCACAAGTATTATCTTATGCAGAAGTGCTACGTGGCGCACCTGTCGGTGATCGTGTTGCGGTCATTGGCGCAGGCGGGATCGGTTTTGATGTGTCCGAGTTTTTATTAAAGCCACCGCATCAAATACAGCCGCAACCTGTGGATGAGTGGAAGCGTGAATGGGGTGTAGATTCTCATCCAGATTATGTGACTGAAGGCGGGTTACAGCGTGCTGAAGTAGAACCTCCAGTACGGGAAATTTATCTATTACAACGTAAAAAGACACCGCTTGGCGCAGGACTAGGCAAGACTTCAGGCTGGGTACATCGTGCCCAGTTAAAAAAACATGCCGTGCGGATGTTGCGCGGTGTGCAATATAAATCTGTCACGGATGAAGGCTTATGGATTGAGGTAGATGGCCATGCTCAATTATTGCGTGTGGATACCATTGTGGTATGTGCAGGTCAGGAATCGGTAAAAGACCTGATGCCGAGTGCTGGGGAAAATACCTTGGCGCAGTATCATATTATTGGCGGTGCAAAACTGGCTGCTGAACTCGATGCCAAGCGCGCCATTCGTGAGGGAGCGGAATTAGCAGCAAAACTGTAAGGATTTGATGAAACTATATGCAGTTGATTGCATTCACTGTAATTTTCACTTGTCAGCCGGACAAAAGCTCCGTATTATTGCGCCCATGGAAGCGTGGCAGAGCGGTTTAATGCACCGGTCTTGAAAACCGACGAGGGTGTGAGTCCTCCGTGAGTTCGAATCTCACCGCTTCCGCCAAATTTTAAAAACCCCAGTCGAAAGATTGGGGTTTTTTTATTTCTATGATTTTAATAAAACGATTTAAAATAAGCTGATAGCGAACAAAGTCAAAATTTTAAAATTCCATAATTAATAAATATTCTTTAATTGCCTACTTCAATTTTGATTAATGCCAACGCAATTCTTTCCACATGTTGGTAAGCCGGTTGTTCCAGTTCTTCACCAAAAATATCCGGGTCAATTTCTTCATAGGACCAGATTATATTTTGATGCTGTTTCATCAAATCTTTAAGATGCTGCAAAAACAGATTGCCATGTTCAGTCACGGTCACACCGGTATATAGAAATAAATGTCCGCCAGAATTCAGGCGCTGTAGACCTTCTTTTATAATCCTGAATGATAAATCACAGCCATCCAGCGCATTACCGCCATGACGATATTGACGTTGTTCGGGATCAATTAAATACGGTGGATTAGCAAAAATCAGATCAAATTTTCCATCAAGATTGGAAAATAAATTACTTTGAACCGGATGAATATGGTTTAAGCCGGCAAAACTGATATTAATCTGGCTATAGAGCAAGGCTTTGGGATTCAGGTCTGCAACCATCATTTCATTCACAGCTGGAAAATGTCTGGCAATGCTGATCGCGGCTGCTGAAGTGCCACAACACATTTCCACGACCCGTTTAAAAGGGCGAGGCTGAGCAGCTAGATATTGCTTGAGATGATAGATAAAGCGATACGTATCCGGACCGAAAAATACCGCATCTTGCTGAGTGGTTGGAAAAGCTGAATGAATAAAGAGTTCGCCATCGAGTGAAGAAACCCGAACCTGACTCAAGTATTGATCTTCCTGAACCTGTAGAAGCTGATGTTCTTGCAATAATGTAAAAAGGGCAGAATCAAGATCAGTTTTTTTAAAGTTTAGATTCCAGCCAAAGATATCCTGATGGGTTCTGTGCTTATAAATTTCATTCTTTTTTCGATTCAGAATTCGCTGGTGGGAAAGCGGTGTAATGGTCGTAAACTGATAATCTTGTTGTTTTAAAAAGGCTAATAAATAAAGCAAAGCTTGTTGCTGGATGCTTTGCATCTCTAAAATTTGGTTCATACGGATATGCTCTTCTATTTATTTAACCTACATGAAAAGATTAATTCACTTTATGCCTGCAAAAGACAATATCAAACCAGTCGTGAATGATCAAAGCTATACAGCACTGGATTCCATGGAAAGGGATCAGTTTATATTCACCTAAATAATGCATTGCTTAGGTAAAAATGTGATGAGAATTGGTTGGATTTGTATAGGTCGTAGGCATAATTTTATTGGTTAAGCAGCCTTATTATGATTTTGCGAACTATTATTTCTTATTCATGATTATACGTATAAAAAATGGCTATTAATCACTGGGATCAATAGCCATTAGAGCTGAGAGCTTTAAAAGCTTAGTTGGGTACTTCCGGCAAATCAAACCAGATCACTTGCGCATCTTCGCTTGCTTTAATTTCTGTATCATCTAGAAAAGCAATTGCGCCGCCAGCTTCAACTGTATGTTCAGCGATCTGGACAGTGCCAGAAACAACATGTACATAATTAATATGCTGGGTCGCTTTCACTTCCAGACTTTGGCCTTGCTGAATCACCGCAGTTTTGACTTCGGCATTCTGACGAATATGCATCGGTGCATTTTCATTCGGACCACAAATCAAATGCCACTGGTTCGGTTGCTCATGCGGGTCAAGACGGATTTGCTGATAGTTCGGCTTGGCATCACGTTCATTTGGAATAATCCAGATTTGCAGTAAATGGACCTGTTCGTCGCCTTGGTTCATTTCACTGTGCCGCACACCTGTTCCTGCACTCATCAGTTGCCATTCACCCGCAGCGATTCCGCCATGATTGCCCATGCTGTCCTGATGGGTAATGGTTCCTTTCAGCACACAGGTCAGGATTTCCATATTGTCATGTGGATGCGTTCCAAAACCCTGATGTCCATCAATCAGGTCATCATTAATGACACGTAAAGCGCTGACACCCATATACTTTGGGTTATACCAGTTACCAAATGAGAAACTGTGTTTAGACTCCAGCCAGCCCATTTTTACATGACCACGATTTTCGCTAGGATGTAGAAAAGCATTCATGATTTTATCTCGACATTAT
Organism: Acinetobacter sp. USHLN143; assembly: GCF_037145695.1. Lineage (GTDB taxonomy): Bacteria > Pseudomonadota > Gammaproteobacteria > Pseudomonadales > Moraxellaceae > Acinetobacter > Acinetobacter fasciculus. Next base: position 17,605 of record NZ_JBBCWZ010000010.1, on the reverse strand, counting down.
TTTTAACTTGAGATCATCATACTGTCGTTTTATAACTGAAAAAATCTCAAATAGGCGACAGATCATTGCATTTTTGCAACGAAAGAGCTGAAAGTAAACATAAGGAATAAAAAAGCCCGCTCAAAAGCAGGCTATTTTTATTCAAATCGGCAGACCGATCATCATTCTAAGAAACGAACCGTTACGCCAGATTTGACTTTACGGCCAAGATCATTGGCATCCCAGTTAGTCAAACGAATACAACCATGTGATGCTGTTTTCGAAATGCTAGACGGGTTTGGTGTTCCGTGAATACCAAATGATTTCTTGCTTAAACCAATCCAGATATTCCCGACAGGACCGTTAGGACCCGGTGGTAAAGATAGTGGTTTTAAATTTTTACCTTGTACAAAGTTAGAAGGTGAGTAGCTGTACCAAGGGTTTGGTGCAACACCTGTTACTTTATAGGTTCCGGTTGGAGATGGTGTATCCGCACTACCAATGGTGGCAGGGAATGACGCGATCATTTGATTTTTACTATTAAATAAGTACAGTTGTTTCGCGCCTTTATGTGCAACAATCAAGTGAATACCTTCAGGCAAGTCATTACGTACATTACTGACCAGTAATTTTTCACCAACTTTATTAAAGTTGGCATTTGGATTGAGTTTCTTTAAAAAATTCTCATCCATATGGAATTTTTCACTCAACATTTCACTGACACGCGTGTAGTACAAGCCTTTCATTTTTGCCTGTAACGCATAATCTGAAGGAATAGACTTGGCAAATGGGCCTGCCAGATCTTTTTCAGTAATGGTGTATTCAACAAAGGTTGGCTTAGAACCCTGACGTGCAACTAGTTTATCCCAGGTTTCCTGAGTCAAAACACCTGTCGGTTTAATGCCATTCATTTGCTGGAAAGATGCAATCGCTTTTAGTGTGTTTTTACCGCTGGTTCCGTCAATCGCACCCGGTGATGCATGAGCATTATTCAGCATGACATGCGCACGTGCGTAAACTGGGAATTGACCTGCACCGATATTTTCATACCATTGGGCATTGTTTAAACCGTCTAAAGTCCACGAAGCTTTGGTCGCTGCAGAGTTAGTCGGTGCTTTGGTATTTGGTGCTGCGCCAATAGAAGCAGTCTGCTCTTCGGTATCCTGTAGCTTATTCAGCGCTTCAGATGCCTGTTTTAAGTCTTGTTGTTCTTGTGCGGTAATTTGCGCTTCTGCAGGTGCTGCTTGGGCCGCTGAAGCTTCAGTTGCTAATGGATCAATCGGATCTTGCACTGCAACATCAGTCACCACTTGGGGTTTTAATGGTTGTTCAGCAGTAGACGCGGCAAAAACTTGACCTGCGAAAATGCAACCTAGACTCACAGCGAGCATTGTGCGAACGAACATGTAACTCAACCTTAAGAATTATTTCTTTAACTATGTGAAAAAACACTATAAGTATTACAGAAAAAATGTGGAGATGCAGTAGTTGTTTTGTGTAAATCACTAGGTTGCCGTTCAATCCGATCGGTTTTTAAAGTTGCCAGAAGTTATTAAAACTGCGGCCTTTTTGCTATGATGTTGGCAATGTCAAAGAAAGATGGGAATGTGAATGACGACCTTAAAAAATGATCGTTTTCTGCGCGCATTGTTGCGTGAGCCTGTAGATGCTACGCCAGTATGGATGATGCGTCAGGCTGGCCGTTATTTGCCTGAGTACCGCGAAACGCGTGCCAAGGCAGGAGATTTCCTTTCGCTTTGCAAGAATACTGAACTGGCCTGTGAAGTGACTTTGCAGCCTTTGCGCCGTTATGATCTTGATGCCGCGATTTTATTCTCAGATATCTTGACGGTTCCGGATGCTTTGGGACTGGGGCTGTATTTTGAAGCTGGTGAAGGCCCGAAATTTCACAAGACCATCCGTACCGAACAGGATGTAGCCAATCTGCCTGCATTTAATGCCAAGTCGGATCTGGATTATGTGATGAATGCCGTTTCGACCATTCGTTCAGCCCTGAGCGGTCAGGTTCCTCTGATTGGTTTCTCGGGCAGTCCATGGACTCTGGCAACGTATATGGTCGAAGGTGGTTCAAGCAAGGATTTCCGTTTTACCAAACAGATGATGTATGCGCAGCCTGAAGTTTTGCATGCTTTACTGGATCGTCTGGCTGATGCAGTGACTGAATATTTGAATGCGCAGATCGATGCGGGTGCACAAGCGGTACAGATCTTTGATAGTTGGGGTGGGGCATTAGCACATCGTGAATATATCGAGTTCTCGCTGAACTATATGCAGAAGATTGTCGCTGGTTTGCAACGTGAGAAAGACGGCCGCAAGATTCCGGTAATTCTGTTTACCAAAGGTGGCGGTCAATGGTTGGAACCGATGATTACGACAGGCGCAGATGCATTTGGTCTGGACTGGACCACGCCATTGAATGTCGCTCGTCAAACGGTTGCTGGTCGTGCAGCACTTCAGGGTAACCTGGATCCTGCAACTTTATATGGTTCATCAGACACCATCATTAAAGCGACAAAAGCCATGCTGGATGATGCCTATGCCAATGGCGAGAAAACCGGTTATATTGCCAATTTAGGTCATGGTATTACCCAGTGGGTTGATCCGGCGAATCCAAAAGCATTTATTGATACCGTACATGAGTATAGTGCCAAATATCTTTAGGATGTAAACCTTGATCGATCTATTCAAATCAGGGTTTGAATTTACTTATAAGGCAGCTTCGGCTGCCTTATTTGGGATTTTACTCCTGCTCGCTTTTGCGCTGACTGCTTCTATGGGCAGCGATCTCTTCATTGGTTTTTACCGGTATGACTATCTGCTTTTTTTTGCTTTGCTGATTCAGGTGATATTGCTCTATACCAAACTGGAATCCTGGGCTGAAGCCAAAGTGATTGCGTTATTTCATCTCATGGCCATGGTGATGGAAATCTTCCTGACCCATCCGGCAATTGCTTCCTGGCATTACCCTCAACCCGCAATATTTAAAATCCTGACCGTGCCTTTATTTGCCGGTTTTATGTATTCTGCGGTCGGCAGTTTTTTTGCGCGCTCTTTACGTCTATATCAGGTTTCATTTGAAAAATTGCCGCGTTTTAGCCATATGCTGACATTGGCTGTCTTGTCTTATATCAACTTTATGAGCAAGTTTTTTATTCCCGATTATCGGGTGATTTTATTTGTCTGGAGCGTGATCATGTTCTGGAAAACCAGAATTCGCTTTCAGCTGAATCGGCATACTTTTCAGTTGCCGATGTTACCCGTACTGCTGATTCTGGCGTTTATTATCTGGATTGCCGAGAATATCAGTACCTTTTACCAGATCTGGCTCTATCCAAGCCAGATTGAGCAATGGCATATGGTGGGATGGGGCAAACTGGGCTCCTGGTATTTGTTGTTACTGCTGAGTCTGGTGTTGGTGCTGAAAATTTTGGGACAGCGTAATTCACAAGGCGATTGGGCGCTCAAGGAACAGTAAAATCAATCAGGTTATGTTTATGTAAAGCATACATTTTTTCAATTGCGCCAAACTTGACTTGTCGCTACTCTGCTGAGTATGTAATTTAAATTACATTATTAGAGTAATAACAAAGATTGCATGAGAATAATTGGAGAATAACTATGTTGAAAAAAATTATGCTGGCGGCGGTATTGGCGACTGGTTCAAGCATGGCGATGGCTGACCGAGATGTCGGTTGTGGTATCGGAAGCCAGGTATGGGCGGGTCAGTCTGGTATTATTCCTAAACTCTTTGCAGGTACGACCAACGTTCTGTTCACGAATCAGTGGCTCGGGATCACTTTTGGTACTTTAGGTTGTAGCCAGGGCGGTACCGTAACCGCTCAAGTGGTGACCTTTACCAATGAAAACGCTGAAGCATTGGCGCGTGATATGGCAGTTGGAGAGGGTGAAAGCCTGAATGTTCTGGCTGAACTTTTGAATATTAAATCTGAAGATAAAGCTCGTTTCTTTAGCGTTTCCAAGCAGAATTTCTCTGAAATTTATTCCGAAGAAAACCAGAATACATTACAAGTTTTAAGCACCTTACAAACTGTGATGGCCAAAGATGAAGTATTGAAATCCTACATCTGATCCGCACCCTAAAAACCCTGCTGTTCTGGCAGGGTTTTCTTATGACTAAAAGAAATTGATGAGAATAAGTTAACTGAATGAAATATGCGTTCTTCATGTTGGGCCTGACATTCAGCCCTTTAAGTTTTTCTAGCGAAATTAATCCAGACATCCAGCATTATATCGCTCAGGCCGAAACTCAGCGTCTGGATCAGAGCACTACCTGGCAACGTCTCATGTATGCCAATCCCCAAGGTCATAGCGAGGTTAACTATTCGGGCTATTTCCTGGCAGAGCAGGGAAAAACTGATCTAAAAAAAGAAATGCAGCATAACATTCAGGCTTTATTCCTGAGCGCAGAGCCGAATCAGTCCGTCCGCTGTAAGTTTCCTGCACGCAGCAGCTGGTTAATGCAGCAATTGAATATTTCCGAGCAACAATTGCCTGCGGTCAGTTGCCCGGATTTGGATAAATGGATTGGCGAGGTCAAGCCTTATGAGGCAACCCTGATCTATGCCACGGATTTTATGGGTAATCCCAGCTCGATGTTTGGTCATACCTTGTTGCGTCTGGACCCTAAAGACCAGCAACAACTCAATCTGATTTCTTATGCGGTCAACTATGCTGCGACGGTCGATGGCAATGACAACTGGTCCTTTGCCTGGAAAGGGCTGACTGGACAATATCCGGGTGAATATTCACTGATGCCGTATTACCGCAAGGTCAAAGAGTATGGTGACTTTGAAAGCCGGGATTTGTGGGAATATGAATTAAACTTAAGTCCGCAAGAAACCAGGTTTTTGGTACAGCATCTCTGGGAAATGCAAAATGTAAGTTTCCCTTATTATTTTATCAGTGATAATTGCGCTTATCGCCTACTGGGACTGTTTGATCTGGTACGTCCCGAGCTAAATCTACAGAAACAGTTTAATTCGACTGCGATTCCGATTGAAACACTAAAAGTAGTAGAACAGCAGGGCTTGATCAAACAGAAAGTTTACCGTCCGGCGCTTGAAACTCAATTGCTGGCACAGTCCAGACAGCATGGCAAAGCGCTGGCAAAAACTGCGCATCAGCTGGCTTATGCAGAAACAGGTGCAATGCCTTCAATCTTGCAGCCCTATCCGGCAGAAGATCAGGCCAAAATTCTGGAAATGGCCTATGATCATTTATATCTGGACTTTCTCCGACAAACAGTCGATAAATCATTTTCCCAGCCACGTTTTCGCAAGTTATTAGGCTTAAGAAGTCAGCTGAATATCGAGAAGCAGCGTAAAGCGCCTGAACGTCCAAAAATAGACCCGGTACAAAGCCATCATGCACGGAATATCAGTCTTCAGGCCGGACAGGTTCAGGGTGAATCCTTTGTCCAGCTAGGGCATCGGCAGGCTTATCATGATCTCATCGACCCGCAAGGCGGTTTTCGAACCGGCACACAATTGCTGTTTCTGGATGGGGCTTTGCAATATCGTGACAGTGAGCTCAAGCTGGAACATCTGGATCTATTTACTGTCAATTCCTATAACCCGGTCAATCCGTTTAATACGCCATTATCTTGGGGTTTTAATTTGGGCTGGAAACAGGAGGCACTGGATGCGCATGGCCAGTTTAGTGACGATGAACAGCATGGCGTCGCCAGCTTAAAAACTCAGGGTGGTTATAGCTGGGCAAATGCCAGCCGTGAACATCTATGTTATGCACAAATGCAAACTCAGCTACAGGCAGGCAAGGCACTGGATCAGGGCTGGCGCGTAGGTGCAGGCCCTACTGTGGGGTGCCAGAATATCTGGAGCGATCAGATCAACAGTCTGGTGCAGGTGGAACTGCCTTATTGGGAAGATTCGCATCGCTGGCAGCTGAAACTGAATACTGAAATCCAATATGCATTCAATCCACAACATGCACTTCGGCTGTCTTGGGAATATCAGCAACAGCAGTCCAAAGACTGGGATCAATGGAGTCTTGGTTTGATTCGGTATTTTTAAGATTTATTTAAAACTATTGATAAAGTGCTGTGTATCCATGAGGCTACTGTTTAGTTTTCCCTTGTATAAAAAGATTGGCTTGATTTGGTACAAATAATCTGGTCGATATTTTAGGAAAAATACCTGATATTTGTTATATTTATCACATAATGTGAGTACAAATTGCAAGGTTTTGGGGAACAGACAGTATGAATAATGAATGCATGGCAAGACTGGCCGAGCAATGGGAACAGATCTGTCAAAATTATTCATCTGATGACTTATTGCATGCCTTTCATTTTATTCAAGATCATTCCCTGATTCTGGTGGAAGAATTCTATAAAAACATGCTCATTGAAAAGGAATCTGCAGAATTCTTTTCCGATGACTTGATTCAACAGCGCTTGCGCGACACTTTAAATGCCTGGCTACTTGAAAGCTTTGGTGTAGGGATTAATAAACGCTATGCCGATGCCGTGCAGAAACAGGCGATGGTGGGGCATGTGCATGCGCGTGTCGGAATTCCATCCTGGCTGATCATGCGCGGTGTACGTGAAATTGAGCGTAAAATGTTTGAACTGCTGGATGAGAATCCTCATCACAGTATGTTGACTACCTGCAGTTATATTGTCCAGATCATGGGGTTTGCCACAGAAGTCATGTGCCGATCTTATGAAGCCAAAACAGCCATGAATCAGGAAATTAAACACAGTTATCGTGTTTTTTCAGCGATGCAGGATGTGGCCGTACAAAAAGATAAACAGCGCAGTTCATTGCTAGACTGGGAAAATGAGCTCATGTTCAAGGTCTTTTCTGAGCATGAAAAATTGAATCATCCGATGTTGTCCAAGTCGGAGTTTGGTTTATGGTTTATTCATAAAGCCTCTTATGCTTTTACCGGCTCTGACCAGGTCGATTTAATCATTGAACGAATTTATCAAGTCGATGAACTTAATCAAGATATTATGGACTGTACGGACAAAAACAATATGCTGGGACTGATCCAACGAATCCGTGACTTGAACCGTGAGATTCAGTTGTTAGTAGATCAGTTATTTCAGGTGGCCGAATATATTGAATCAGGTAATGATTCATTGACCCAGTTATTGAATCGTCGTTATTTGAATACCATTATTTCACGTGAAATCACTTTTTCCCGTAAGAATCATACGCCTTTGTCTTTACTTGCCATTGATGCTGATTATTTCAAAAGTATTAATGACAAATTTGGACATGCAGCAGGTGATCTGGCCTTGAAATTTCTGGCCGAAGCATTGCAAAAATACAGTCAGGGCAGTGATTATGCTTTCCGGGTCGGCGGTGAAGAGTTTTTGCTATTACTGGTGGATACTGATGAGAAACGTGCCCTGAATATTGCCGAAAGTATTCGTAAATATATTGAAAATGGCATGATTAATTCGGCACAAGGCCAGCAGTTTAAATTTACGGTCAGTATTGGTTGTGTGCTTTATGATGGACATCCGGATTATCAGCGCTTCCTGAATGCGGCAGATTCTGCCTTGTATATGGCGAAGAACAACGGGCGTAACAGAGTTTATATGGCTCATCAGTCCTTGAACCCTGTCGCACAGCCACTCTCAGTTTAAATGAAAGGTTTTTAGCCAGTTGCAGACTGCTGCTCTATAAATTCCTGAAATTTCTGTTTTTGCTGGAGATATTCGGGATGATTTTTAGCTTCATCCCATTTCTGTTTAAAGATTTTGGCAGCAGCGGCTTTAACCGGATCTTCATGATTACGTGGCAGCTCGGAACGGCCATGCGCACCACTCAAGCCTTTTTTATCCTCCGGAACCGGGCCATCGTATTTTTTGCCACCTTTATGATTGGCATAACGTCGGGCACGGGTGAAACCCATCTGTAAAAACTTGCGTGCCATGTCCGCACCGATAAAATCTTCTTGCTTTAAATAGTCCAAGAAAAGCTGATAGATTTTCTCGCTACTCGCTTGGGCTTTTGCTTCATCTGCAAAGCGCCAGTGTGGCAGGATTTCCGATTTATAAGGCTCAACCAGTAATACACCTTGTTCACCACGGCCAATCCGGTAGAGCTGGGGTCGTTTACGAAAATTAATCTTTGCAAAGTCCAGAAAATAATCAAAACTATTCGAAACTACACGTGACGGACGTTTTGGTGGGGTTACTTTGGCAGATGACTTCATATTCGGCCTTTTCTGAAATTTAAAATGACTCAATATTTCAGCTAATACAAATTATAAAAACGAAAGGACAAGATACAGAAAAGCCCCTGTCATTTAGAGCTAGGGGCTTTCATTTTACTTCGATTTTTTTGAACTGGTCTTCGAGGTTTTAGCCTTGGTTGACTTGCTCTTAGAGGAGCTACTCGACTGCTTTTTAGCAGGCGCCGATTTTTTTGAAGAAGACTTTTTCACTTTAGTGTCGTCTTTACTCTTGTTGCTGCTTTTCGCTTTAGCCGGTTTTTTCGCGGAAGAGGTCTTTTGGTCTTTCGCTTTATCACTGGCTTTTGAGCTCGAATTTTTCTTCGCCTTCACTTTTTCATCTTTGCTGGCATTGTCTTTCTTAGAAGATGCCGCTTTAGATTTACTGCTCGCCGCTTTTTTAGTGACTTTGCGATCACTGTCTTTGTCACTACTCTTATTCGACTTTTTCAGTTTCTCATCTTGGGTCTTTTTAGCAGTTTTTGCTGATTTTTTGCTGTCTTTCGCCTGGTTATTTTTACTATTCGCCATGGTTACTTTCCTTATCATTAAAAATCAATCAGAAAGATATAAAGCGCTTTGCTGTATATCAACTTCAAATTACTTTAATGGGAGAGCGGCAGGATTAAAACTTTATCGTGTATCCAAGTGTAGGCTTGTTGCAAACACAAGCAGGAATTGTTTGAGTTCTAGACTGAAACATAGCAAGTTTTGGGACAGGTCTTTAAACCCTGTTACCAGGTGTTATTTATAGCAAGTGAGCTTTTGAATTAAGTATTGATATCCTCTTCCTTTAAAAGCAAAAAACCCCGAATGATCGAGGCTTTGAGTAACTTATTTTTAAGCTTTAATAATTAATAGCTTTCTGGAACCGCACTTAAAAATTCACGACGTGTTTCTTTGTCGGTTTTAAAATCACCAATAAATGATACCGTACGTGTGGTTGATTCCTGCTTGCCTACACCGCGCATCATCATGCACATGTGCGCAGAATCAATCATTACTGCAACACCGCGTGCTTTGGTGACTTCAGCCACTGCTTCTGCAATTTGCTGAGTCAGATTTTCCTGAATCTGCAAACGGCGTGCAAACATTTCAGTAATACGGGCAAATTTAGACAGGCCTAAAACATGACCTTCTGGCAAATAGGCGATATGTACGCGGCCATAAAATGGCAATAAGTGATGCTCACATAGCGAATAAAATTCGATGTTTTTAACCAGTACCATTTCACGGTTATCGGAAGGGAAGACCGCCTTGTTGGTCACTTCTTCAAGTGTCTGGCTATAACCCGAGGTTAAATATGAAAATGCTTTCGCAGCGCGCACAGGCGTATCTTTGAGACCAGGGCGATTTAGATCTTCGCCAACGGCAGTAAGAATGTTTGCGTAGGATTGCTGCATAGTCATATGACGTATTCACTTAAACTGAGAATGAACAAGGACGGCATTGTAGCAGAAAACTTTTACAATGCCTTGTTTTGAGGCTAAAACCGTTTACTGTTTGAACTTTGGATTCTTTTCTGCACGTTTGAGCAGAACCAATACCGCACCGGTACCACCTTGCTTTTCAGGTGCACTGACAAAAGCCAAAACATCGCGATGCTGACGCAGCCAGCCGTTGACATAGGTTTTTAAAATCGCTTCCGGACCTTTGCCATGTATGATTTTAATCACGTTCTGGTTTTCATCTTTGGCGATCTGGATAATCTGCAGCACGGCTTGACGCGCTTCTTCCACGGTACAGCCATGCAGATCCACAGCTTCAAACCAGCGCAAGTTACCGGCTTTCAAGTCTTCAAACACTTTATGCTGCAAGGTGGCGATGCGATAGCTCAAGTTGGCCTGACTGCCGACAGGATTGAGCATGGCCTGAGTATCTGATAAAGCCATTGCCTCTGTTTCCAGCGGGCCAGTAGCCGCTGCACGCTTTGCCAAGATTTGTGCATCCGGCTTTTTCTTGCGTGGTTTGTCCAGTTGAACCGTATTTCCCGATTCAATTTTTTGTACGCCCTGCATTTGCTTGCGGAATAATTCCAGTTCTTCTAACGCTTCTTGCTCGACAGTCTTTTCAACAGGTGCAGCAACGACCGCAGGTGTTTGCGGCTGTGTAATTTGCTTCTTAAAAGATTTCAGCAGGTTGTACTGATCTTTAGATAATGAAGAATCGTGTTTACTCATAATGTAAAAACAAGGGAGATGCGGAATTTACAAGAATTATAGTCTGAAAATAGACAAAGGAGAACTGAATTGCGTTCATGACATTGCTGAGGATTTTAAATACGCTCGAGAATCTATGATCTACTTTTCAATATTGAAAATAAAAAAGCCCAATCCTGAGATTGGGCTTTTTTAATGCTTAGGTGAGCATTTACATTTTAAACCGCTTCAGGCTCACCAAACAGATCGCGGAAAGCATGATCCGGACGTGGTTGTTTCATGAAGCTTTCGCCGACCAGAAAGGCGTGAATATCATTTTTCTGCATCATCGCAACATCCGCAGGTGTGGCAATACCACTTTCAGTCACCAGCAGGCGTGAAGGGTCCAGTAATTTTTTCAAACGTAATGATGTGTTTAAATCCACATCAAAGGTTTTTAAATTACGGTTATTTACACCGAGCAGACAACGATCAGAAAGTTTTAAAGCACGGGATAGTTCTTCTTCATCGTGAACTTCAACCAGTACATCCAGATGATGTTCAAATGCAGTTTTAGACATTTCTTCTAACTGCTGGTCAGACAGGCAAGCCACAATTAGCAAGATACAGTCTGCATGCAGGGCACGTGCTTCGATAACTCCATAAGGATCGATCAGAAAGTCTTTGCGCAGTGCAGGCAGGTCGCAATGTGAACGGGCAATCTGAATGTTGTCATCGTGACCCTGGAAAAAGTCTACATCGGTCAGCACCGATAAACAGGCTGCACCTGCCTCCTGATACTGTGCTGCAATTTCCGCAGGGTTAAAGTTCTCGCGAATAATGCCCTTGGATGGCGAAGCTTTCTTAATTTCAGCAATGACACCCGGACGTTTCGACACTAAAGACTGGGCAAAACCACGCACAGGTGATGCACCTTGTGCCAGTTCTTCCAGATCTTTATAGCTTTTCTGCTTTAAACGTAGGGCAAATTCTTCTTTTTTACGGTCAACAATTTTGCCTAAAATTGTATTTGCGATATCCACCATGATCAAAATCCCTGACCGAATTAAGCTTCGTAATGTTTAATAGTTTTGGTAAATTCAGACAGTACACTCATTTTCTCAAGTGCCTGACCGCCATAGATAATGTCATGTGCCAGCGCAACACCTTGCTTATAGCTGCTGGTCAAACCGGAGACATAAATACCTGCGCCGGCATTCAGCGCGATCATATTGGCGGCTTTATCGCCGATGTCTGATTTTTTCTTGCCCAGTGCATCTTTGATTAAAGCCAGACTTTGCGCAGAATCTTCCACAATCAGTCCGGTCAGAGTTTGCGATTCAATATCGACCGATTCAGGAATAATTTCCCATTCGGTGACTTCGCCATTTTTCAGTTCAGCAACATGAGTTGAAGAGGCTATACTGATTTCATCCAGACCATCACGTGAATGTACTACCATCACATGTTCAGCACCGAGCTGTTTCATAACTTCCGCAATCGGACGGCAGAGTTCATTGGAAAATACGCCAATGACCAGACGTTGTACGCCAGCCGGATTGGTTAAAGGACCGAGTAGGTTGAAAATACTGCGAATCCCCAATTCTTTACGTGGGCCGATTGCATATTTCATGGCTTGATGATGATTCGGTGCAAACAGGAAGCCGACACCGACATCACGGATACAGCGTTCAGTCTGCTGCATATTCAGGTCCAGGTTAATCCCGGCCTGTTCCAGTAAATCCGACGAACCTGATTTGGTCGAAACGCCGCGGTTACCATGTTTGGCAATGGTTGCGCCCGCTGCTGCAATTACAAATGCAGAAGCAGTAGAAACATTAAACAGGTTCTGGCCATCACCACCTGTACCCACGATGTCCACTAAATATGGAATATCACTGACATCAATTTTGGTAGCCAGTTCACGCATAACACGTGCAGCTGCAGTAATCTCATCAATGCTTTCGCCTTTTAGGCGTAAGCCCATCAGCAGGGCACCAATCTGGGCATCGGTCGCTTCACCTGACATGATGGCACGCATCACGTCTTGCATTTGATCCTGAGTCAGGTGAATGTTTTTAGTAATATTGCTTAAAGCTTGTTGAATATTCATAAGATGTTCTTAGGCATAAATTTCGAGAAAGTTTTTAAAGATTTGATGACCATGCTGGCTCAGAATCGATTCAGGATGGAACTGCACGCCTTCGACCGGCAATGTCTTATGTTTCACACCCATAATTTCTTCCATAGAGCCATCCGCTTCATTGGTCCAGCAGGTGACTTCCAGACATTCGGGCAAGGTAGCTTGATCAATCACCAGTGAATGATAGCGCGTTGCAGGAAATGGAGAAGGAAGATTGCTGAAAATCCCGGTATCACTGTGGTACATATCAGACAGACGGCCATGCATGACACGTTTGGCACGCACGATATCACCGCCAAATGCCTGCCCCATACTTTGATGACCAAGACAAACGCCCAGTAAAGGAATTTTGCCAGCAAAATGCTGAATGGCAGGAATAGAAATTCCTGCCTCACTTGGCGAGCACGGGCCGGGGCCAATCACTAAATACTTAGGTTGCCATCGCTCTATATCTTCCAATGTCACGGCATCATTACGGACTACTTTTACTTCTTGATTCAGTTCGCCAAAATATTGGACGATGTTATAAGTAAAGGAGTCATAGTTGTCGACCATGAGAAGCATATCGCACGTAACCTCTTGAAAATTGTGAAAATGAGCATCTTTATTTCTAATCGTTACTCACTATGTTACTCACTTTTAGAAAAGTGACTGATTTTGCAGGCATTAAAAAGCCGCTCAATCAAGCGGCTACTTTACCAGTTTTTGAATGCCTTGTGACAACTTCGTTCACATAACTATTTAGGTAGTAACTTCGTGGACCATCTTTGCTTGGCTGGTCAATTTCTCCTTTTTTGATCCTGTCATATAAAGTCGGCTCACTCATATTCATTGGTTCTCTCCTTGGCTTCATGAGCCTTCAAGTATTCAAATTTTGCATCTGCCCAGTTCTTTGCATCATATGGGCTTAAACCTTTTTTCTTGCACCAGTCAGCGCACCAGAGCCACTGCACATCATCAAATGGGGTTGGCTCAACTATTTGATCAGTACTATCCATCACGCCACCTCATAGAAGCGCTTGGCTTCTTCAAAATTTGATGTAGTAAGTGGTGATGAGCCTTTTTTGTAGCATTCAACAATCTCACCATATTTAAAAACTTTGCATGCTGTTGGTAGGTCAAAGCACTGGTACATCGGCTCTTTAAACCAATCTTCTGTGTAAAACATTTGTTCTTGGTGGTCTTCGGCTGTGCCTTCCCACTCTTGAACCTGAAAGTATTCATCAAATGATTCGATCATGAACTGATTGCCTTCAGCCTTAGTCATTGCTCTGTAACGAGCCAAAGCACGTTCAGCAATTTCTTTTGATACGGCAGGTGACTGCTCATGCGGACTATCATCTTCAGGGCAGATTCCTACGCACCACAATTTATTCTTTTCCATCACGCCACCTTCACATCTAAATAATCAGGGTTATCCAGGTGCTCTTCATATTCACCAAATAGCGCCTAACATGCTGCATTACCTGTTAAATCACTTTTTAAAAACACATAGCTCAATGCTTTGCGTGTACCTTTGCCCGAGAAAGTAGTACTACCGTCAGCAAGCTCTTTCTTTGTATAACCCAGCTTTTCAAGCCATAATTTGAAGCCCACTTGGTGCTTCTTTTTAATTCTGAAGATCATTTGTACCCCCAGGTATTCACAAAATTTCGCAGGCAATCGTCAATACCGAATAGATTGATATTGCGATAAGTTCTAACCCGGCCCTTGTACTGCACAAGCAGCACGCGGGTCATTGAAGAGTAGGAATAACTCATGAAGCCTCCCCAGTTTCAGCAGCTTGAATCAAGGCATCTTTGCGCTGTGCATACAGAGATCAGGTGAAACTCCGATGACCCAAGAACTGGTGAATCAGATTTTACTTGAAGTGAATGCCCATTACGAACCACGTTTGAACGCAGGCTTGATCACAGACACCCAGATGTATTCAAACTTCGTGAAGTGGATCAAGCGTAAATACACTCAAAAAACGTATCAGTCTTCTGAAAAACAAAATTCTAATCTGGATGTGAATACAGCTTGGGCAGACCAAGCATCGCAACATCACGCAGCAGTGAATTCACCAGTACATATCCCGGAGGACTTTGTATGAACGCAATGTCGATGCTGACTCAGGGATTAAAACAAACACACGCGATCTGCTCAGAGCACAAAATAGCAATGGTTCAAGCCGGTCCATACCACAAATGTCCACAATGCGCCGTAGAATTTCTGGAAGAGCAAAAGCGCAATGCACAAGCTGAAATTGATCGCACTGTACGTGAAAAACACTTTGCTGGGGCAATGCTTCCAGAGCGCCATGCAACATCAGGTTTTAAGAATTACAACGTTCAACACGCTGGACACCAGAACGCACTGAATCAGGTTGTTTCCTTTGCCAAGAACATGATCAATGGCCATAAAAACAACTTTGTGATGGTGGGACCTACTGGTACAGGAAAAACTCATCTCAGCTGCGCAACAGCTCGAACATTGCTCAACAAGGGCAAGTATGCACGCTACATCACCAGCGAAGATCTGGCACAGCGAATCATGAACGCATGGGAGCAGCCGGACGCTACAGAAAAATCTGTGATTTATGATTTCAGCCAGTATGACCTGTTGATCCTGGATGAATATGGATTGCATGACCGTGATAAACGCCGTGAGCTAGTTCACAAAGTTTTATATGCACGCTATGACCGGATGAAGCCGACCATGCTGATTTCTAATCTGACATTAGCTGAGCTGCAGAAAGACTTGGGTGATCTTCTTTGGTCTCGTTTTCAACAGGGTGGATTAACCGTAGTTGAATGCAATTGGACAGATCAGCGTGTAGGGGGTGGGGTGTGAATACAACAATTGAAGAATTTTTGAAAAATGGTGGCGAGATTAAGCAAATTGATTCTGATGATCAGTCAAAAATCCATAGGAAAGTTAGCTTTGAAGATCAGATAAGTTTGATGCTTTTTGCTTGTTATGCCACTACGCCATTTTCAGTGAAGGACGTGCAAGAAGCTGTTTTTGATTTCCATAGAACCACTATTTACAGCCTGCTTCAGGAGCATGTCAAAGGTGGTTATTTGGAGCGTGTATCAGAGAGTCATTACCGTGCAACTGCATATGCCAAAGACATTATGAATGTAAAGGGTGAAATTGCCGTATGAAGGATCTAAACAAAGCGCTGATGTTTATTTTCATGGCTATTGGCGCCGTTGTATTGAGGGTTTGGGGTGAATGACCAGCTACTCAATCGCTGAATACAAGAAAATGGTGAAAGCCACCAGAGCGAAAGGGCGTTCCAAGCGCCCTAAGGTTAAAAGTGAAAAGATACCGAATGAGTTTGAAGCAAAGCTGGCCAGAGAATTAAAGACTTTAAAAATTGAGTTTGAGCAGGAATTTGAGTTTCACCCAAAGCGGAAATGGAGAGCTGATTTCCACCTGGTAGGAAAAAAGATACTGGTAGAAGTTGAAGGTGCGATCTGGAGTGGAGGAAGACATACCAGAGGCAAGGGGTATATCGGGGACATGGAAAAATATAACGCCGCAACCATGATGGGTTTTCAAGTATTAAGGTTTAGTACAGATCAAGTGAAGTCAGGTCACGCGATCCAGCAAATTGAGAAGATGGTAGGGGATTTGGGATGAATGCGACGGTAGCTGAAAAGATGACAAATATTGAATGGTTGGGGCAGCAGTTAAGAGCCAAAACAGCAAATTATGAAGCAGATACACCACCAACAAATGAAATCCCTGTCAATTGGGAAGATCGTTGTGGCGCAATTGCTTTAATGCCAAATGATGAAACCAAGGCTTATGCGTCAATTTTGGTATGGGGTGATTATCGAGACAATACGGATAATTATTCCGTGGTCACAAAATACATCTCAGATTACTTATGGCGTATGGTGCAAGAGGAAATGGATAAGCAGCGTGAAAGTTTTGATATGCCGCAATTCTGCAAACACATTGCACGCATGGAACTGTTTTATTCATTGCGTCCAAAGTTGCGTGAATACCATACATTGAAAGGCCGCTTAGTATTTTCAGGAATTGATTATATTGAACCAAATACTTATTCAAAACGCTATGCATGGCTAGGTAATGCAGTTGAACTTTTGCTCAAAGAGTTGAACGATGAGGTAGAGCATTATGCAGGCCAGTACCGGAAAAATTTAAGAAAATTGAGTGTTTGACATCCTATATGGATGTAAGGTATTCTTTTTCTATACTGGTCGTATTACGGTTCAACCGAGACCAAGTCATTAAAGCTCATCGAAAGGTGGGCTTTTTTGACATTATTTATTCATAAAATTAAGTGATAATGCCTTTTTGTTTTTGAGCTCTAATTGAAATGGCGATTTTAACTGTTAAAAAACTAGAAGATACTCTCGGTAAATTAGTGGCTGAAGGCAAAAAGCCTGAAAAGATTTTATTAGGCTATAAAGTGTATGGCGAGCTAATGAATGATCGTAGCTTTTTTGAGGAAGTGGCTGGCTCGGCAATGGATCCAAACAAACGAAAATATAAAAATATTAAAATTAAGGTTACCCAAGACGAATACCAGTTTGAAGTGAAGTGTTCAAAAGAATAGGTTTAAGCATCAAGGAAAGCTCTCCAAATGGTGGGCTTTTTTAATGCTTAGAATTTATTACCTGAAAAGAAAATTAACTTAAGTTCAACATTTGAAAACAGTTTCTTAATATTCTCTATACTTTCTGATCAAAGCCTTAGTGCTATATTGTTTTTGCGATAAGAAGAAGACGTAATACGAAGAAAATGACTGCAGCACGGGCCCGCTTATTTTGACGAGTAAGTGGGCTTTTTATTGCCTAAATAAAATGATTTTTACTGTTGATTAAAAAATAAATTTAGATAGAATCGTGGCCTAGATTCTATCGCTGTAGTTTCTTTCCAATTTCAGCCTCCTTTTCCCAAAGGAGGTTTTTTTTGCCTATTTTTCTTATGTCATGTGTTGCTGTATTGTTTGATAGGTCACATTGGCTTTGTTGCACAAACCTATCTGTAAAGGCTTTTTCAGCGATATAATTTTCAAATGAAGAAGCCTACACACAAAATCTACCGCACAACCAATTGGCCCGCATATAACCGA
>NZ_JBBCWZ010000009.1:0-69570 GCF_037145695.1 Acinetobacter sp. USHLN143 | reverse complement strand
CGCCTATTTACTGGTAAGTTTCGCTCAACATTTAGGGAAAAAAGGCTGGACAGTTCAGCGCTTACTCAGAATAATTCAAGTGAATTTATTTGAAATAAAAACCTTAAAAGCGTTATTTTCACCCGATAAAGTCCCCATCAAACAAGAGGAAGCTTAAATGAGCTTCCTCTTGTAAAAATTGTGGGACAGCAGTGATCTGAAGATTCCTTTTTTTATCGTCGAGACTTTTAATTGAATAAAGTCAGTCCATAAAATTTGCTAAAATATACGGATAGTAAACAGATTGATTTTTATATGGCTTATCAACTTATTCAACTCTCGATTCAGGCCACCGATAATATTGCCTGTCCGCATTGTCAGCACAACGTGATTGATTGGGCAGAAGAGCAATATGTGCAACCTTGTGAACATACCCTGTTTATTGCCATGGATATAGGCTTTGAATATATGACCGATGAATTCGAGCACAGCATGCCGCGTTCTGTAGATGATTTGCATGCCAATGATGATCAGGTGAATATGCTGGATGAAATCACCCAAGCGACTTATTCAAATTATCTGATCTATAAGTCTGATCTGGGCATAGATGGGTATTTCCGCTATGTGGGTTTTACTGCATAGATCATCATCAATAAAAAAGCGCCAATCGGCGCTTTTTTATATGGAAAGATTAACTTTCTATTTCTTCTTCGATTTCATCATCCGTAGTATCCATGCCCAATTCTTTAAGCTTGCGCGTTAAAGTATTGCGACCCCAACCTAGAAGCTCTGCGGCATGACGTTTACGGCCACGGGTTTGTTGCAAGGCTGCATTGATCAAGGTGCGTTCAAACATTGGCGTCGCAACATCCAGAAGTTTCATTTCACCATTTTTGAGTTTCTGCATCGCCCATTGACCCAGCAATTCATCCCAGTGATGCGGTGCGATCTGGTTTAGCGTTGGAATTGGCGCACCCGGATCCTGCTGATGAATTGGAATCTGTTTCAGCTCAGGTGGCAAGTCTTCAGGATAGACTTCACGACCTGTGATCATGACAGTCAGCCAGCGACAGGTATTTTCAAGTTGACGCACATTACCTTGCCATGGCAATTTCTGCATATATTCTTGGGTTTCAGGACGTAATATCTTTGGGTTGACCCCAAGTTCTTTACCGGCACGTGCCAGAAAATGCTGCGCCAGCATCGGAATATCTTCACTGCGATGTGCCAGTTTTGGAATATGAATACGAATTACATTCAGGCGGTGATATAAGTCTTCACGGAAACGACCATCATGGACCAGTTTTTCCAAATCCTGATGTGTTGCAGCCACGATACGCACATCGACCTTAACCGGAATATGACCGCCAACTCGGTAGAACTCTCCATCGGCTAGGACACGCAATAAACGGGTCTGGGTCTCAAATGGCATATCGCCAATTTCATCTAAAAACAGCGTACCGCCATTTGCCTGTTCAAAACGACCTTGGCGCTGGGTATTAGCACCGGTAAATGCACCTTTCTCATGGCCGAAAAGTTCAGTTTCGATCAGGTCTTTTGGAATCGCCGCCATATTGAGGGCAATAAAAGGTTTTGAGCTGCGTGGTGAATGACGATGCAGGGCATGCGCTACCAGTTCTTTACCTGTACCAGACTCACCATTAATCAACACGGTAATATGCGATTGTGATAAACGGCCAATGGCACGAAACACTTCCTGCATGGCAGGCGATTCACCAATAATTTCGGTAGATTGAATTGGTGGAGCCGCTTTTGCTGATTCTTGTTGCTGTAGCTTGGTGATATGTAAAATTGCACGATTTACCAGCGCCAGTGCTTCATCAATATCAAAAGGCTTAGGCAGATATTCAAAAGCACCAGTTTGATAGCTAGAAACAGCCGATTCTAAGTCTGAATGCGCCGTCATAATAATGACAGGTAGGTCAGGATAACTGTGTTTAACCTTGCCCAGGAAGGTAAGTCCATCAATACCCGGCATGCGGATATCGGTCAAAATCACATCGGGTGCTTCCAGACTCAGTTGGTCTAGTGCAGATTGTGCTTCTTCAAAACTGGTCACATCCAGACCTTCCTCTTTAAAGGTCTTTTCCAGTACCCAGCGCATGGCGCGATCGTCATCAATCACCCATATTTTATTTCGCGACATGATTCGACTCCCAAGGTAAATATAAGCTAAAGACGGTTTTTCCAGCCACGGACTGACACTCGATCATGCCGTTGTGCTGATGAATAATATTTTGAGCAATACTGAGGCCCAGTCCGGTACCTTTTGCGCGACTGGTGACCAGCGGATAAAACACCGATTCGATAATCTCTTCCGGCACACCTGGACCGTTGTCTTCAATATCAATCCTTACTACAGAGCGGTGAATCACCCCGTTAATGGTAAAGAGACGCTGAATCCGGGTTCTTAAAATCAGTTCCGGTTGATGTTCGACAAAGAACTCCTTGTTCTCGGTCATGGCCTGTACGGCATTGGCGCAAATATTCAAAATGACCTGAATCAATTGGTCGCGGTCTGCCAGAACTTCCGGTAAGGACAGGTCGTAATCCCGGGTAATCTTGATTTTCTTTTTGGTCTGATTGGCAATCAGTGAACGCACCCGTTCCAGAGGTTCATGCACATTGACCAGTTCATAGCTCGGAAGCTGGCGTGAACCGAGCATGGTATCGGCCAGATTTCTGAGTCGATCCACTTCGCTAATAATAATGTCGGTAAATTCTTTGTATTGTGGATCATTCAAACTGCGTGCCAGGAGTTGAGTCGCCCCGCGAATGCCACCCAAGGGATTCTTGATTTCATGCGCAACACCGCGAATCAGCTGACGCGCTACCTGATGCTGTTGCAGCAGATTTTCTTCACGAGAGATTTTTAACATGCGATCGCGAGGATTGAGTTCGATGAGCAGTAGCGGATGATAAGGTTTGCCCAGATTTAGCTGAGAAACAGTGTAGTCAACATGAATGTCTTTAAAGTTGACCAGAATAGTGGCTTCGCGGCGTGTATAAGGCTGTCCCGTAGTTAAAGTATTATTCAGGGCTTCTTCGGTATTAAACTCATCTGTCGGGTTTTGCAAAATATTGAGCACGGATGTGCCGCTCGCGCGGAATAAGCTCACATCAAATAAGGCTTCACAGGCAGAATTCAGATAATAAATATTAAGATCGCGGTCTATCAATAAGATACACGTGGTCATATTGTCCACTAAAGCACGATAGTCGATCGGAATAATTTGATCCATTCGCGGGTTTGTTCCTGTATTAAAATGGCGCAATGGCATCTTCATAAAGCAATTTAATCAATTTTAAGTTCTGATTTGATGCAAGATGCACGCCAACTTTTATGACGAGAGATTATTTATTGCGATGAAATGCAGAAATGTGACAGAGCAACACAATTCATCTTAGATATAGCGGATTAAATTGAGGCTGTAAATCTAAAATGATTCATTTTGGTGCATGAGTGGGTATGTTGAATATTTTATGGCAATATTTTAGTGCATGATGCAAAGAGTCAGGTTTTCAACTATTTTTATGATGCGAAAAGACATACAATACGCGCATTCTAGTAGAGCGAAAATTCATGAAGTCCCCCAAAGTCGGTTTTGTATCTTTAGGTTGTCCTAAGGCATTGGTAGATTCTGAACGTATTTTAACCCAGTTAAAGACTGAAGGTTATGACGTCGCTTCGGATTATGACGGTGCTGATTTAGTTGTAGTAAATACCTGTGGTTTCATTGAATCCGCAGTGCAAGAATCGCTCGATGCGATTGGTGAGGCGATGAGCGCGAATGGTCGCGTGATCGTAACAGGTTGTCTAGGTAAAGACGAAGACAAGATTCGCCAAATGCATCCCAATGTCCTGAAAGTGACAGGTGCAGCGGCATATAAAGAAGTTATGGATGCGGTTCATCAATACGTACCTGAGCCGCCAAAACACAATCCATTTATTGATCTGGTTCCAGAGCAAGGCATCCGCCTGACGCCAAAACACTATGCTTATCTGAAAATATCTGAAGGCTGCAACCATCGTTGTACCTTCTGTATTATTCCAAGCATGCGTGGCGATCTGGTTTCACGTCCAGTTGGTTCTGTGCTTGAAGAAGCTGCAGCGCTGAAACGTGCCGGTGTAAAAGAAGTACTCGTGATCTCCCAGGATACTTCTGCTTATGGCCTGGACACGAAATACAAGCTGGATTTCTGGAATGGTCAGCCGGTTAAAACCAAATTCTATGACATGTGTGAAGCATTGGGTCAGTTGGGAATCTGGGTACGTTTGCACTATGTTTACCCATATCCGCATGTAGATGCAGTAATTGACCTGATGGCACAAGGCAAAATCCTGCCTTATCTGGATATTCCATTCCAGCACGCGAGTCCAAAAATTCTCAAACTGATGAAACGACCTGCGCACAGTGAAAATACACTGGAGCGTTTGAAAATCTGGCGCGAGAAATGTCCTGATCTGGTGTTGCGTTCAACATTTGTGGTGGGCTTCCCGGGTGAAACTGAAGAAGACTTCCAGATGTTACTGGACTGGCTGAAAGAAGCCCAGCTGGATCGTGTGGGATGTTTTACCTATTCGCCAGTTGAAGGTGCGACAGCAAATGATTTGCCAGATCACGTTCCTGAAGAAATTAAACAAGAGCGTTATGAGCGTTTCATGCAGGTTCAGCAAGAAATCTCGGCAGCCAAACTCCAAAAACGTATCGGTCAGACCATGACTGTGCTGGTAGATGACCTGGAAGATGAATTCCCGGTAGCGGTTGCGCGTTCTTATGCAGATGCACCTGAAATTGATGGTAATGTTTTTGTTGAAGATATCGATAAAAGCGTCATCAAGGCGGGGGATTTACTTGAAGTCGAAATTACTGATGCAGATGAATACGATCTGTATGCAAAACTCATTTCAATCAAGTCTGCTTAAGATTTTGAATTAAAAAAATTTAAATTGAATACTTTGGAGTTTGATGATGTTGGATTCTAAAAAGCCACGCTTTGGTCGCATCCTGTTAAAGCTTTCTGGTGAAGCGCTGGCAGGCAATAAAGACATGGGGATCGATGCACAAGTGCTCGATCAGATGTCACTTTCTATTGCGCACCTCGTGGGTTTAGGCGTACAAGTAGGTATTGTTGTGGGTGGTGGTAACCTGTATCGCGGTAGCCAGCTACAAAAAGATGGTCTAGTTGGTCGTGTAACTGGCGACCAGATGGGTATGCTGGCAACAGTCATGAACGGTTTGGCACTTCGCGACGCTTTGGTGCGCCGTAATATTAAAACCCGTTTAATGTCTGCATTGCCAATTGGTGCCGTGGTTGAGTCTTACTCAAGCCGTGATGCAATCCGTCACCTGACTCAGGGTGAAGTGTGTGTATTCGTGGCAGGTACAGGTAATCCGTTCTTTACGACAGATACAGCTGCCTGTTTACGTGGTATTGAAATCGAATCAGACTTGATCTTGAAAGCGACCAAAGTTGATGGCGTATATAATAAAGATCCAAGCAAATATGATG
The DNA here is from genome assembly GCF_037145695.1 of Acinetobacter sp. USHLN143. Taxonomy (GTDB): domain Bacteria; phylum Pseudomonadota; class Gammaproteobacteria; order Pseudomonadales; family Moraxellaceae; genus Acinetobacter; species Acinetobacter fasciculus. Next base: position 64,056 of record NZ_JBBCWZ010000009.1, on the reverse strand, counting down.
ATGCGGTTAAATATGACACATTGACTTTTGACCAAGTTCTGGACGAAAAGCTGGGTGTGATGGACTTAACTGCAATCTGTTTATGTCGTGATCACAATGTGCCGCTACAAGTATTCGATATGAATAAATCTGGCGCATTGCTTTCCGTTGTGATGGGTGAAAAAGAAGGGACTCACGTTACCAATTAATGACGTGAGCACCAAAGCACTTTATACTACACGCTAATTTAGTAATAACCTCTTTTCAAGAATTAAGTAAGGAAGATCATATGATTAACGATCTTAAAAAAGACAGCGAAGACCGTATGAACAAAACTCTAGAATCTCTAGAGCATGGTTTTGCAAAAGTTCGTACCGGTCGTGCGCATCCATCAATTTTAAATAACGTGATGGTTTCTTACTATGGTTCAGACGTTCCATTGAACCAGGTGGCAAACGTAGGTGTTGAAGATTCACGTACTTTGTTAATCCAGCCTTTCGAACGTTCAATGGTTTCTGCAATTGATAAAGCGATTCGTGAATCTGATTTGGGTCTGAACCCAATTACAGCAGATGCGATTCGTGTACCAATGGCTGCGTTGACTGAAGAAACGCGTCGTGACATGCAGAAAGTTGCGCGTAATGAAGCAGAAAATGCCAAAGTGGCGATCCGTAACATTCGCCGTGATGTATTGGGCGATATCAAGGCTTTGTTGAAAGAAAAAGAAATTTCTGAAGATGAAGAGCGTCGTGCTGCTGACGAAATCCAGAAAATTACCGACAAATTTGTTGCTGAAGTTGACAAGCGCTTGGCTGCGAAAGAAGCTGAATTGATGAAGGTCTAATTCATCGATGACCGTTGCTGAAGAAAATCCCCGTCTTCCGAAACATGTTGCCATCATCATGGATGGCAACAATCGTTTTGCCAAAAAAAATCAGATGCAAAAAGGTGATGGACACCGTGAAGGAAAAACGGTTCTGGATCCGATTGTTGAACACTGTAAAAAAAGAAATATCCAGGCTTTAACTGTATTTGCCTTTTCAAGTGAAAACTGGAATCGTCCACAGTTTGAAGTTGAATTGCTCATGAAATTGCTGGTTGATACCATTCATGAACAATTGCCCCGCATGGAAAAATTCAATATTGCCTTACGCTTTATCGGTGATCGCAGCCGTTTGTCCCCAGAATTACAGGGACTTATGTTGCATGCCGAACAAAGGACTGCTAATTTCAATAGTATGACACTCACTATTGCAATCAGTTATGGTGGTATGTGGGATATGGCACAAGCTGCACAGCGAATTGCTAGCGATGTTTTAACAAATAAATTAGATCTTGATGCAATTAATACTGATGTATTTGGTCAATATGTCAGCCTCGGTGATTTACCTGCAGTTGATCTGCTGATTCGTACGGGTGGAGATTTCCGTCTTTCGAATTTCCTGTTATGGCAGGCAGCCTATGCAGAGCTTTATTTCACTGAGACGCTATGGCCAGAATTTACCGTTGAAGAACTTGATGATGCACTTGCCGTATTTGGTGGGCGTGAACGTCGTTTTGGTAAAACATCAGAACAGATTCATCAGGAAAAACTTGAGAATTAATACATGTTTGAGCGGATTATAACCGCATTGGTGTTGGTAGCAGTTGTACTGAGCTGTATGTTTGCTACCGAATCACATTATCCAATGTTTGTATTGATGGTTCTTGCTGCTGGGGTGGCCGGCTATGAGTGGTTCAAACTCATGCCGCGAAAATTTAAACATGTCATCAAACCTGTTGCTTGGGGATATGGAGTGCTCACTGCGGCACTTTCAGCTTTGGCATTGTATTTTGCCGAAGTTGCCTTATTGTTATGGGTAGCTTCTATAATTACCTGGTTGCTCAGTATTTACTGGGTTAAAACCTATCCTGAATATGATGGCTGGTACAACGCCAGCCTGCACGGAATCGGCGTAGTTCTGATCTCTGCTGCGGTTACTGCAATTTTCTCTGTCTGGCAAAGTTCACCGTGGTGGCTGATGTACCTGTTTTTACTGGTATGGGGCGCAGATAGTGGTGCATATTTTGTGGGTCGTAAATTTGGCAAGAAAAAGCTGGCGCCGAATGTTAGTCCTAATAAATCCGTAGAAGGGCTGTATGGCGGTATCGTTACTTCAATGCTGATCGTGACGGCAGTTGCCTTGCTTTATCTGGATATGACTTGGCCAGAACTGATTTTATTTCTGATTCTATCTGTCGTTACAGTATTTAGTTCGGTACTGGGTGACCTGTTTGAATCCATGATCAAACGTCGTGCCGGTATTAAGGATTCAGGTCGAATTTTGCCAGGACATGGCGGAGTACTGGATCGTATTGATTCTTTGCTTGCTGCAGCTCCAATCTTTGCAGCAGGTATGGCTGTTTTAAAACTTATTGGTGTAGATTTATAAATGTCACAAGCAGTTTGTATACTGGGTGCTACAGGTTCCATTGGTCAAAGTACTTTAAAAATCTTGCAGCGACATCCTGAAGCATACTCGGTTTTTGCTGTGACCGCGCAAAGTCGTATTGATGAGCTGGTCGAAATTTGCCAGCAATACCGTCCTAAAGTGGCGGTGGTACCGGCTGAAAAAGTAGATGAACTTTCAAAACTACTTCAGCAACATCATTTATCTGATATTGAAATTCTGCAAGATGAAGCCGGTTTAATTGCTGTGGCTGAACACGCGGATGTTGATATCGTCATGGCGGCAATCGTTGGTGCAGCAGGCTTGTTGCCGACACTGGCTGCAGTGAAAGCGGGTAAGCGCGTACTGCTGGCCAATAAAGAAGCTTTGGTGATGTCAGGTGACATCATGATGCAGGCAGCGCGCGATCATGGGGCATTACTGCTTCCCGTGGATTCCGAACACAATGCGATTTTCCAATGTCTGCCACAGCATTATTTTGAAGCAGAGCGTCATGGCAAGCCCAAACTGGGTGTGTCCCAGATTCTACTGACCGCTTCAGGTGGCCCATTTCTGAACCACAGCATGCAGCAACTTGAAGAGGTCACACCTGCCCAAGCTTGCAAGCATCCTAACTGGTCCATGGGTCAAAAAATTTCAGTCGATTCTGCTACCTTAATGAATAAAGGTTTAGAATTGATCGAAGCCTGTCATTTGTTTGCAGTTCAAGAACAATTTGTTACAGTTGTTGTGCATCCACAGAGTATTATTCACTCCATGGTTCAATACGTTGATGGTTCGACTTTGGCACAAATGGGTAATCCGGATATGGGCACGCCTATTGCACATGCATTGGCATGGCCTGAGCGTATCAGTACGCATGTGGCACCACTGGATCTGTTTATGCATTCACAACTTAATTTTCAAGAACCGGACATGCTCCGTTTCCCTGCATTAAAATTGGCCCGTCAGGCCATGCAGAGTGGCGGAATTGCACCTACGATTTTAAATGCGGCCAATGAAATTGCAGTTGCTGCATTTTTAAATCAACAGATCAGATTTACCCAAATTCCTCAGGTAGCTGAGCACGTCCTGAATCAGATGGACAATCAACCTGCACATGATCTGGAGGCTATCTTGCAAGCAGATCAAATGGCACGAGGTTTATCACAGCAATACGTTGTGAATAAAGGAAGTTAAGATATGAATGCCTTGTTTATGATTGCCGCTGCAATTCTCTTACTCGGTCCCTTAATTGCGATTCACGAGTTCGGTCACTATATTGTGGCGCGTAAACTGGGCGTTAAAGTATTGGTCTATTCGATTGGATTTGGGCCAACATTATTAAAATGGACCTCGAAAAAATCCGGAATTCAGTATCAGTTGTCTGCCTTACCTTTGGGTGGCTATGTCAAGATGCTGGATGAGCGTGAAGGTAATGTCGCTGAAGAGGACTTACCCAAAGCTTTCAATCGTCAGCATCCGTGGAAGCGGATTGCCATCGTGGCAGCGGGTCCATTCATCAACCTGATTTTTGCAGTTCTTCTATTTTGGGTGTTATTTTTACCAGCTCAAGAACAGCTCAATACCCGGGTAGGCAAAGTTTTACCAAATACACCTGCTGCAACAGTACAAATGCAGCCGGGCGACAAAATTATAGCTGTGGATGGTACTCAGGTAGAAACTTGGGAAAAACTCAGTTATGCCTTGGTGGATCGTGTTGGTGAAACTGGCGTGGTTTCTATTCAGGCAGATCGTGCTGGTGAAAACAAACTGTTCCAGTTGCCGATTCAAAACTATTTAAAAGATCAAAGTCAATCGCCACTTGAAAGTTTGGGTTTCTTGCCTTATCGGCCAGAAATTCCGGCTGTAATTAGCAAACTGAGTGAAGATGGTGCAGCCATCCGTCAAGGTTTGAAAGAAGGTGACAAGATTCTGGCTATTGACGGCGTTCAGATGAAAGACTGGTTTGATGTGGTGCAGGTGGTACAGGCATCTCCAGAAAAATTACTCAAAATGGATGTTTTACGCGAAAATAAGGTGGTTCAGCTAGAAGTCATGCCGCAAGGCAAACGTGACAATATGGGCAATGTGACCGGTATGCTGGGTGTACACAGTGATCCGGGTAAAATGACCATTCCTGCAGAATATAAACAGACCATTCATTACACGCCAGGTGAAGCGTTGGTAATGGCATTTGATAAAACAGCACATTTATCTTCGATGATTCTGAACTCGATTGTCAAAATGGTACGCGGTCTGATTGGTCTGGATAATTTATCAGGTCCAATTACCATTGCCAAAGTGGCAGGACAAAGCGCAGAAATGGGCTGGGAAACTTTTATTTCCTTTATGGCGCTAATGAGTGTAAGTTTAGGAATATTAAATCTACTGCCTATTCCAATGCTTGATGGCGGACATCTGGTTTACTATTTTGTTGAATTAATTCGTGGTAAACCTGTTTCCGAACAAATACAATTGGTTGGGTTAAAAATTGGTATGGTACTGCTCGGCAGTATGATGCTTCTGGCATTATTTAATGATTTTATGCGTTTATAACAACGTAAATGGAATAAATTAACAGCGGAAAAGACTGGCATGCAGCACACACATTTATTTATGCCTCTGGCACTCGTTAGTGCAATGGCAGTAGCACAACAAGTATATGCAGCAGATGAATTCATTGTACAAGATATAAAATTTGATGGATTAGTACGTTTAACTCCTGACAATGTGTATGGCCTAGTGCCAATTAACAGTGGTGATCGGGTCAATGATCCAATCATTGCCAATGCAATTCGTAGCATGTATGCATCAGGCCTATTTGATGACATTAAAGCCGTGCAGCAAGGCAATACTTTGGTTTTCCAAGTTGTTGAACGCCCGGTCATTTCAAAAATCGAATTGAAAGGCAATAAGTTGATTCCTAAGGAAGCACTTGAGGAAGGCCTGAAAAAAATGGGTCTGGCTGAAGGTGAAGTGCTGAAAAAATCAGCGCTGCAAACTATTGAAACTGAACTTGAACAGCAATACATGCAGCAAGGTCGTTATGATGCCGATATTACGGTCACCACGACGCCTCGACCAAATAACCGTGTTGAATTGCTAATTGATTTTATTGAAGGTAAAGCGGCCAAAGTTTTTGATATCAATATTATCGGGAATACCGTATTTAAAGAATCTGATATCAAGCAGGCCTTTGCAGTAAAAGAAAGTGGCTGGAGTTCAGTCATTTCGCGTAATGACCGTTATGCACGTGAAAAGATGGCGGCAAGTCTTGAAGCTTTGCGTGCCATGTATCTGAATCGCGGTTACATCAACTTTAATATTACCAATTCCAGTCTGAACTTGAGTGAAGATAAAAAAAATGTTTTTATCGAAGTTTCTGTGGATGAAGGCGAGCAATTTAAATTTGGTCAAACCAAATACTTAGGTGATGCGCTTTATAAGACTGAAGAATTGCAGGCTTTACAAATCTTCAAAGAAGGCGAAATTTATTCGCAGGAAAAAGTTAATGCGGTTAAGCAATTATTACAGCGTAAGTATGGTAATGCAGGCTACTACTATGCAGAAGTCAACATCGTTCCTCAAATTAACAACGAAACCAAACTGGTTGATCTAAATTACTATATTAATCCAGGTCAGCAAGTCACAGTACGACGTATTAATTTCACTGGTAATACTAAAACTGCAGATGAAGTACTACGTCGTGAAATGCGCCAAATGGAAGGTGCGCTTGCCAGTAATGAAAAAATTGACCTGTCTAAGGTTCGTCTGGAACGTACCGGTTTCTTTAAAACTGTCGATATCAAACCTGCACGTATTCCGGGTGCACCAGATCAGGTGGACTTGAATGTTGCTGTTGAAGAGCAGCATTCAGGGACCAGTACTCTTGCAGTTGGTTTCTCGCAAAGCGGTGGTGTAACTTTCCAGGCAGGTTTAAGTCAGACCAACTTCCTGGGTACAGGTAATAGTGTCTCAATCGATTTGTCGCGTTCTGAAACGCAAGATTACTATAACTTGAGCGTGATGGATCCGTACTTCACTATTGATGGTGTACGTCGCGGCTATAATATGTACTACCGTAAAACCAAGCTGGATGATGACTATAACGTCAACAACTATGTAACGGATAGTTTTGGTGGTGGGATTAACTTTGGTTATCCAATTGATGAAAACCAGAGTGTCAGCTTGGGTCTAAACGTCGATCAGACTGAAGTAACTACTGGTCCATATGTATCGACTTATGTACGGGATTATTTATTAGCTAATGGTGGTAAAAGTACTAGAGATGGTGCCTACTGTCCAAAAGACAGCGCTGGTAACTCACAATTAACTGTACCTATTTATGGACAAGATGGTACTACAGTAATTGGTTATGACTGCGCAGTGCCACAAATTACTTATGGAAATGAATTTAAAGGTGATTTCTTGACTTATAACCTGAATCTGGGTTGGTCTTATAATACCTTAAACCGTCCAATGTTCCCGACAACGGGCATGTCACACCGTGTTAATGCAGAAATTGCCTTGCCGGGTAGTGATGTGGAATATCAAAAAGTCACTTATGATGCGCAAGCTTTCTTCCCATTAGGTAAAGATTTTGTTCTGCGTGGATATGGTAAGTTGGGCTATGGTAATGACCTACCATTCTATAAGAATTTCTACGCTGGTGGTTATGGTTCAGTCCGTGGTTATGAAAACAGTACCTTAGGCCCTAAATATCCAGGTGTAACTTATAATGAATCACGAGAACAAGACTTTGGTCCAGAAGAAGTGGGTGGTAATGCCTTAGTCCAGTTTGGTACAGAATTAGTGCTTCCTGTGCCATTTAAAGGAGATTGGGCACGTCAGGTTCGCCCGGTACTTTTTGCAGAGGGAGCACAAGTTTTTGATACTCAGTGTGATGTGCCTCGCGGAAATTTATATCTCAATCCACAAAATACTGATGTAAATGCGAAGCAATACTGTAAAGATAACTTTGGTTTTGATGCAGGCAATATGCGTTATAGCGTAGGCGCAGGTTTCACCTGGATTACCATGATTGGGCCATTATCACTTAGCTATGCATACCCATTGAATGATAAAGATGGGGATGATACTCAAAATATCCAGTTTGAAATTGGACGTACTTTCTAAAATCGTTTTGACCTAGAAACTAAATTTTGCTCATAAAGCCTGCAGGTTTTGTGAGCAAATTTTTTTGAATGAGTAAGAATATGAAAAAAATGATTATGGCAATGAGCCTGGCTTTGGCAAGTGTTGCACCTTTAACTCAAGCGGCCAGTATGGGGGTAATTGACTTGGAGCGTGTGGTTGAAGGTAGTACTTATCTGAAACAACAAAACACGATATTCCAGCAAAAAATTCAGCCACAAACCACTAAGATTGAGCAACTCAGCAAAGAGCTGGAAACTTTGCAGCAACGTGCTCAATCCAATACCAAGCTCAGTGAGACTGAAAAACAGAAAATGTCTGTGCAATATCAGGCTAAGTTGCAAGAATTGAATCAGTTACAGCAATCTGTACAGACGAATGTCCAAAGCTCGATTCAGCAGATCCGAATTGTATTTGATGCACGGGTAAAGCAAATTGCTGAACAATTGCGTAGAGAAAACAACCTGGATGTGGTTTTAAATAAAAATTCAGCGCTTGCTTATGATGCTAAATATGATTTAACTGATAAAATGATTCAAAAGGTTAATGCAATTAAATAATCAATGAATCATCAACAGCTTCAGTTAGCTGATCTCGCTCGCCTGGTTCAGGGCGAGTGCATAGGTCAGACAGATTTACGTTTGAGCGCTTTGGCCAGTCTTGAACAGGCAACTTCACACGATCTGGCATTTGTGAATGCCGATAAATATGTAGAGCAGGCCAATCAAAGTCAGGCAGGTGCTTTAATTGTCACGGCTGAACTAAAACAACAGATAACTTCACATCAAAACTTTATTGTTGTGGCAAATCCCTATCTGGCTTTTGCGATTCTGACGCATGTCTTTGAGAAAAAACATCGCCAGCGTGGCATTGAGAGTACTGCTCAAATTCACCCGTCGGCAGTGATTGCGGACGATGCTTATATTGGTCATTACGTGGTGATTGGTGAGCATTGTGTCGTGGGTGCGAATACGATTGTTCAGGCGCATGTGCAGATCGATGATGATGTCGAGATCGGTCAGGACTGTTTTATTGACTCACATGTGACCCTCACCGGCGCAGCAAAAATTGGTAATCGGGTGCGCATTCATGCCAATAGCGTGATTGGTAGCGAAGGGTTTGGTTTTGCACCTTATCAGGGTAAATGGCACCGTATTGCGCAATTAGGTTCTGTATGCATTGAGGATGATGTGCGTATTGGGTCAAATTGTAGCGTAGACCGTGGTGCACTGGATGATACGATTTTGCAACAGGGTGTGATCATTGATAATCTTGTGCAAATCGCACATAACGTTAAAATTGGTGCACATACCGCGATTGCTGCAAAAACTGCCGTTGCAGGAAGTGTTTCAATTGGCAAAAACTGTATCATTGGTGGTGCCTCTGCGATTTCTGGACACTTGAATATTGCTGATAATGTGACGTTGACCGGAATGTCAATGGTGACAAATAATATTTCTGAAGCTGGAAAATATTCATCCGGGATTGGTCTGTTTGAAAATCAGAAATGGAAACGTACCGTGGTTCGCCTCAGACAATTAGCAGATGTGCCATTGACCCAGGTGATCAAACGACTAGATCATATGCAATCTCAGATTGAGTCCATTGAATCAACATTTAAGTTGCGTAAATAATTATGATGACAGAGTCGAATTTGCCTACATTCACGAAGCCTGAATTGCCAATGAATATTCAAAAGATTCGTGAATATTTGCCCCATCGCTATCCATTTTTATTGGTTGATCGCGTCGTCGAAATTACCGATAATGGCATTGTTGGTTATAAAAACGTCTCAATTAATGAAGAGTTTTTACAAGGCCATTTTCCGAATTATCCAATTATGCCAGGTGTACTGATTGTTGAGGCACTGGCACAAATCTCTGGAATTCTGGGTTTTGTGATGAATAACGAAGTACCAAGTGAAGGTTCTTTGTTCCTGTTTGCCGGTGCGGAAAAAGTTAGATTTAAAAAACAGGTGGTTGCAGGTGACCAATTGGTTTTAAAATCTGAATTAGTGATGCAAAAGCGGGGCATTTACAAATATAATTGTATTGCCACTGTAGATGGCGTCGTCGCAACAACCGCGGAAATTATGGTTTCGCATCAAAAAGTCGAGCAGGCATGAGCAATAATCCCCTTATTCATCCAACTGCCATTATTGACCCGTCAGCAGTCATTGCTGCTGATGTAGAAATTGGCCCATATTGTATTATCGGGCCAAATGTCACTATTGGTGCGGGTAGCAAACTTCATTCACACGTGGTGGTGGGTGGCTATACGCGTATAGGTGAATATAATGAAATTTTCCAGTTCGCCAGTGTAGGCGAGGTGTGTCAGGATCTTAAGTATGCTGGTGAAGAAACCTGGCTTGAGATTGGCGATCACAACAAGATTCGTGAGCATTGCAGTCTGCATCGTGGTACGGTTCAGGACCAGAGCCTGACCAAGATCGGTAGTCATAACCTGCTCATGGTCAATACTCATATTGCACATGACTGTATGGTTGGAGATTATAATATCTTTGCCAATAACGTCGGTGTGGCTGGACATGTCCATGTCGGGGACTACGTCGTCATTGGCGGAAACTCGGGCATTCATCAGTTCTGTAAGATTGATTCTTATAGCATGATTGGTGGTGCATCACTGATTTTGAAAGATGTGCCGGCTTATGTGATGGTTTCAGGTAATCCTGCGCATGCATTTGCCATGAATATTGAAGGCATGCGTCGTAAAGGCTGGTCGAAGACCGTAATCAGCGGTTTACGTGATGCCTTTAAACTGATTTATAAATCAGGTTTAACGACTCAGGAAGCAATCGAGCAGATCCGTACAGGAATTTTGCCGGAAGTGGCTGAAGTACAACGTCTAATTGACTCTCTTGAACAGTCGAAGCGCGGCATTGTGCGCTAAATGTTTGAGGTAATAAAAAAGACACCTGAAGGTGTCTTTTTTATTTTGGGAATTTCTATTTTACTTAAGAAATTTAATTTCCTCAGCTTTCGGATAATTCTTCAATAGCTTTGTTTTGTATTGCGATGCAAGCGTAGTATTCTTTTCAACATCTTTGCTGATGTTATAAAGCTGATACAGGGCAGTGGAGGCTTTTGCAGAATTTGGGTAACGGTCAACGACAATCAGATAATTACGTTTCGCTTCAGTAAATTTTGGCGGGTCAATCGCCAGATTGAATTCCGCTAACCAGAAATAGGCATTGCTGATATAAACGCTATTCGGATTGTTTTTAATAAAGTTTTGCATCGGTGCAATGGCTTTGGCTGCACCGCCATTTTTATAAGCATCTAAAGCCACGGTATAAGCTGCCTTTTCTAGCTCAGCAGGTTGCTTTCCGCTGCTTGCTGTATTGACCTTATTTGTGTTTAGGCTGGGTGCAGTATCCTGTGGGTTTTCCTCCGTTGGATTGTCTTCAGCAGGTTCAATTTTTTGCTGCAATAGTTCGAGACGCTGATCGAGATCGGCATAACGATTGGTCAGTTCATTTTTGAGCCGTTCAATCTCATTTTCCTGTTCTTCCATTTTACCGCGCAAAATCCGCAAGTCATTTTCGAGCTGCTGGTTCTTTTGCATGATTTGCCAGCTGGTATTGGTTTGAACTGCTGGAGTTGCACCAGCCGCAATTGCCGCTGGGGTATTTACTGCGGTTTGATTCGTAGCTTGGCTCAAGCCGCGCGATTCAATCGGAATATTGGCAAATAGAGGCGTGGTAAAGAGTGCTGTCACTGCACACAATACGGTCTTTTTAAACATCATAAAATTTCCATAATTCTTTGTGAGATGCGGATCCGCTGCTCATCTTTTCAAAGTAGATCATTCATATACATTGCACACATTAAAAACGGCATTTTTAGAAAATGCAACAAGGTTTTACAAAGATCATGTGAATCTGAGTGTTGATGGATTGATTGTGAAGATCCCTTAAAAATCAGCAGAAATATCAATATTGTTTTTAAAATAATCAAACGGATAGCTTAAGGGATTATTTTGCGGAACAAGGCTTGCAACTTGATTAAAAATCTCTATACTCTGTTTTTGTAATGGTAGCCCTGCTGGTTACTTCGCAATTGTACTCTATGAACCCCGCCAGGACCGGAAGGTAGCAACGGTAATAGAACTATGATGTGCCGGAGCTTTGCTGGTAGGGTTGCCACCATATTCTTATTATAATAACAATGCGAATTCGCAGTTTTCTATTCTCAAATATCATTTTTTTTCAATATCGTCAAACAGCATTATCTTATTGTTTTAATGATTAAATCATCATTATCTTTTGCCGTGCTTTATTTTATTTTCCAACTAATATTAGATTAAATATCCAATCCTTTTAATTCATTAAGACTTTCAAAGAATATAAGACTTAGTCTTCTGCTTTACGGTTAATGGCCTTGATAATCGCATCCATTTCAAAACCACGATACATTAAAAAACGGATCTGTTTGGCTTTGAGCTTGGGGTCTTTAGGAACTTCGGTGCCATATTTTTTGACTTTTAGTTCATAGGCTTGTTGAACCCAGTCGGTTTCTTTGAGTTCTTCTGAAATCAGAGCAGTATCAATCTTTTTGCTCTTGAGTTTCATTTTAATTTGATTGGGACCTTTGCCTTTACGCTTTTGACTCGACAACATGGTTTCCGCCACACGCTGATCACTTTGATAGTTCTCACGGGACAGTTCTTCAACCAGGTTAATAACTTCATCACGATGCTCTGCATAGAGGGCTAGTTTCTCTATCAGTTCGGCTTTGGAATATTCCTTGCGCGTCAGTACGGCAAAGGCATAAGAACGTAAGCGTGAGCCTGTCAGTCCCGGTTTCTTCTCATCCTGAGTTGGGGTAGAGGAAAACAAACGTTCTTCAGGATCAAATTCAGGAGCGTCTTGGATCGCACTTTTTGCAGGTTGAGCTTGATCTTCAGTATCACCAAATTGCTGTTTTAAAGTTTCATAATCGAGCAGTTTGCTGAATTTCGCGTCTGACATGATTCTCTCGGATTTTAGATTCCCTATATAATAACAAAACGCCCCGGAGGGCGCTGTGTATTGACGTTTAAAGATGATGCATCTAATAAGATCATGCATCTAAAAAGTCAGGTTCTTCCTTGCTATCGTCTTCTTCAACAACCACTGCTTTAGTCAGAAGCTGGTCACGAATCAGTTTTTCAATCGTCTGAGCCATTTCTTTATGCTCTTCCAGATAACGGATGGTGTTGTTCTTACCCTGGCCAATTTTGTCGCCTTGATAAGAATACCACGCACCAGCTTTCTGCACGATTTCTTGCTGTACAGCAAGGTCGATCAATTCACCTAGATGGTTAACACCTTTGCCATAAAGAATCTGGAATAAAGCTTCTTTAAACGGAGGCGCCATTTTGTTTTTCACGACTTTGACTTTGGTTTCAGAACCAACAATCTCGTCACCTTCTTTCACTTGGCCGATACGACGGATGTCCAAGCGAACAGAGGCATAGAATTTCAGTGCGTTACCACCAGTTGTGGTTTCAGGGCTACCAAACATGACACCAATCTTCATACGAATCTGGTTAATGAAGATCACCATACAGTTGGAACGCTTGGCATTACCAGTAATTTTACGCAGTGCCTGGCTCATTAAACGGGCTTGCAGACCCATATGCGAGTCACCCATTTCGCCTTCAATTTCAGCGCGCGGAGTCAATGCAGCAACAGAGTCGACAACGATCATGTCGATCGCGCCAGAGCGTACCAGCATGTCTGCGATTTCAAGTGCCTGTTCACCGTGATCCGGTTGCGATACCAGCAGGTTGTCAATATCTACGCCCAGTTTGCGCGCATATTGAGGATCAAGTGCATGTTCCGCATCGATGAATGCACACGTACCGCCTGCTTTCTGACACTCTGCAATTGCTTGCAGGGTCATTGTGGTTTTACCTGAAGATTCAGGACCATAGATCTCGACGATACGACCTTTAGGTAAACCACCAATACCGAGTGCAATATCCAGCGTTAAAGAGCCTGTAGACACAGCTTCAACTGCCTGAACGGTATTGTCACCAAGACGCATAACTGTATTTTTACCAAACTGTTTTTCAATCTGGCTTAAGGCAGCGTTGAGCGCCTTGTTTTTATTCTCATCCATCTTACAACCTCAATACGATGTCACTAAGTTAGTACTCAAGTGGATGTCTTAAATTAGAGCTTTGTTCCACAGGTGTATAGTGACAGAATTTTCCCTAGTGTTCTATAAAAGTCAGCGCATGTACGACATATTCTGACGCTTAAATTTAATCGTCATTATAGGACCATGACTGATCGAAATTCTGACTATTTTCATTTTTAAATCTACTGATATCACGACGATCCTTCTTGCTTGGACGATGGTCGGGACGAGCTAGATTATGTAACTTTCTTTGTGATGTAATCAATTCCCGGCGTGCAATACTGACTTCGGTTTCTTCATACAGTTTTTGTGCCACGGGTGCAGGTCCACGAACATCAGAAAGTTCCTTAACCAGCACGGTTTTTTTGTCGATGCCTTGCTGAATCGTCAGTTCCATACCAACACGGACTTCGCGCGATACCTTGACACGTTCACCATTGTGATGGACTTTGCCACCTTCAATCGCATGTTTGGCAATCGAGCGGGTTTTAAAAAACCGTGCTGCCCACAGCCATTTGTCTATACGCATGCCTACCGCATCTTCGGGTAAAGACGATTTACGCATATTTTTTTTCTACCTCAGCCTGATTTAAATGAGTGATTAAATCTGTTAATTGGTGCAGCATCGGGTAATTACAAGTCTGACGTGCTACTTTGGCTGAAGAGGGCTGCTGGATGCTGAACAGGTTCTGAATGCCATAGGCTTGAGCCCCATTCAGGACTTTTTCAGTATCATCAATAAAATAAGCATGTGCAGGGTCAAATGGATGCAACGCATTCAGGCCTTGCCAGAACTCGATAAATTCTTTGGCATGTCCGATCGTTTCTGAACTGACAATCACATCGAAATAATCTCTTAAATTCAAATGATCCAGTTTAAATGCTAGACCCGCACAGTCAGCATTGGTGGCCAGCCAGATGGGATAGCCATTATTTTTAAGATAATCGAGCAATTCGAGACAATGCGGGCGTAAGGCCACTTTATCTTTATGTTCAATTTGCATCGCCAGAACATCGACTTCGACTTTAGCCGTCCAGAAGCGTGAAGAGTACCAGTTTAAGGTATGATTATGTTCCTGATAGAATGCATAGAGTGTCGCCTGGCTGTGTTCCAGGCTACAGCCATGTGTGGCAGCATAACGCACAGGCAATAACTCGTTCCAGATGAAATCATCGTAGGCAAGATCAAGTAAAGTGCCATCCATATCGAAAATTATAGTCGGCTTTTGCATTCAAGATTCTCCAAAGTTTTTCAAAGTTCAACAAAGCATACAGAAAAGCTTTAGATTCAATAGAATTACTCAATTTTCGCGTTTATTAACGACAATCAAATAATTTCAAAGTTCAACAAAGTCATTTACCTTTCAAGAAAAAATATGTACATATGTGTGTACATAATTTCGCTCTGCCTGAATATGTACAGAGTATAGAACATTTGGACTGGAAAATTTAAATGGCTTTAAGTGACAGTTGGCTCAAATCCAACAATGGGAAACCGCGTGAAAAAGTTGAGGTGGTGACGGATCGTGATGGCCTGTCAGTTCGAATTACACCTAAAGGCAAGATCGTCTTTCAATATCGCTATCGTTTTGGCGGTAAGGCAAAAAGACTGGACTTAGGGACCTATCCTTTACTCAGTCTAAAAGATGCCCGGATACAGGTGCATAAATATAAAGCTGAGCTAGACCAGGGCAAGGATCCGATGCAACTTAAACTGAAAGGGGAAAGCGACTATCTGAAGCAGCTCACCGTTAAAGACATTTGCGATCTTTGGTTTAATACGGTGGCCATTCATAAAGTCTCATATAAGGATGATTATCGTGCCTTCGAGTTGCACGTTTATCCGCGTATAGGTAGACGGATCTGTGATGACGTGTCGCTGCAAGAATGGTCACAATTACTTTTTGATATTGCTGCAGATGCTAAAACCGTATCGATCAAGGTGCTGGGCAATTTAAGAATGATCATGCGCTGGGGATGC
Organism: Acinetobacter sp. USHLN143; assembly: GCF_037145695.1. Taxonomy (GTDB): domain Bacteria; phylum Pseudomonadota; class Gammaproteobacteria; order Pseudomonadales; family Moraxellaceae; genus Acinetobacter; species Acinetobacter fasciculus. Next base: position 48,364 of record NZ_JBBCWZ010000009.1, on the reverse strand, counting down.
ATTCACGGAAAATTACAGCATCAGCCTATTCAACATTTAAGAGCAGCCGACCTAAACGTAAAGAAAGTAAAGCGCTCACGTTATCTTTCAGAACAGGAAATATTCTGGGTGGTGCATGCTTCACTGCGATCCAATGCCATATCACCAAAAAACAAAGCCATTATCATCATGCTGCTGTTCTTTGGTTGTCGTGTTTCAGAATTAAGGCTGGCCAAGAAGTCTGATTTTGATTTTCAGGAAATGATCTGGCACGTACCACCAGAGAATCATAAGATGGGGGATCGTACCCATAAACCGATTATCCGGCCCATCATTCCGCAGATTGTGCCATTTTTAAAATATGTGTTTTCACTATCACCAGATAGCTGTGAATATGCTTTCCCGAACTTAAAAGGCAAAGCCTATACCATGCTGGCTAAAAGCTTTCAGACCACTATACCGGTATATGTGAATGAGAATGTGCGTAAACGTTTTGGTGTGGAGATCCAGCACTGGACCACACATGATTTACGAAGAACAATGAGAACGCATATATCAGAACTGGCACCGCCGCATATTTGTGAAATTATGCTTGGCCATGGTTTACCTGCAGTGTGGGGGACTTATGATTTACACGAGTATTTAGATGATCAGGCGCAGGCGTATGAAAAGTGGTTCTTCAAGCTCTGCGCCATATTGGACAATTACGAGCGCTTTGATATCAAAGGCTGTATTTCAAGTGATTCAAGCAATCCGTTGTCTCTTTCCCAGGCATCCACGGCTTTGATCCCGTAACGGCTGCTTGAGCGCCCATGTGCTTTGATCACTGGTTCAGGAAAATCCTTTTTATTACGCCAGTTGATCAAAGTGCCTTTTGTTACCCCATAACGCTTCAGTAACTCAGGCGTTGAGATATATAAAACCATCAAGACACCTCCTTTGAAACCTTCAAATATTCCGCTTTAGCAGCTGCCCAATTCGCTGCATTGTATGGGCTTAAACCTTGTTCTTTGCACCAGTTGGTACACCAGAGGAATTGAGCATCATCAAAGATCATTGGCTGGCTCCTTTGGATCTTCACCTAGTACAGACCAGTGAGTGATTTTTTGCTGAATTAATGCTTCACCACCAATCGGACAAGAAAACCCAAAACCGCTCTCCCAGTCAGCTGCTATCTGCTCACCATCTATGAAAATTTGATAACGACCATCTATTCGTGGTGATCGTTTTTCATATTCGATCCATTCCGGCACCGCTTGGGCCTTAGCTTCCTGAGCTTTCACACCTAAACAGTAGGCATAGAATAAGTGAGGCTTCATTACTTCCCACTGACACTTGATAGAATTAGCTACCATAAACCCAAGTGTTTTGACATCTTCTTTAAATGCTCCTTCGACTGTATTGTCGATAGCTTTGTCAAATTCTGGTCTTAATGCACTATCCATTTGAGCCAATATTTCTTCTTTAATATCCATCATGCCAATTCCTCTAAAAATTCTTTTCCGTATTCCAGGTACTGACCTAAGAACGTTTTAAATACCGGCTGACATGGTTTATTCATTTTCAGGCCGATGATTTCAATCTGTTTGTGCCTCAGCTTCCAGGCTGTTAGATGATCGCCTTTGCTAACGCCACGGTATCCATTTCTAACCAGCCAGTTTTTAAACGGATTCAATAAATTTAATGGGATAACTTTCATAATTTATTCCTGTAGACCACACCCGAAGGTGTGGCCAGATCCGTGTTAGTTGCTTTGGAACATATCGAACTGATCTTCGATCAATTTCTTTTTCTGCGCGTAGGCTTGCAGTAATTCCTGTTGATGCTCATTGGTCAAATTCGGCTTAGCTGCATTCATTTGCTGTGCAACTTGTCGAATGTCTTCACCGTTCTTGGCATCAGAGATCAGGAGGGTAAGACCATTTTTAACTGACCCACTTTTGATCGGGTCTACAGCGGGCGCTTGTGATGTTTCAAACTTGGTGCGTACTTGCTCAATGTTCGCCTGCAGGTACTGGAAGTCTGTTTGCGTCAAAGCATTGTCATTCTCGATCTGTTCTTCGATGTCCAGAATGTCGGCCAGTGATTTCGCCGTATTTAAGGCTTTGGCATATTCCTTTTTCATTTCCGCAGAACTAGGTTGTTTCTTTTGCTGTACCAATGCTTCGGCTTCTTGCTGCAGGCGCTTCAACTCATCAACGCTTAACACCCCATCTCCGACATCATTTGATGTTTGACTTTGGACATTTTCAGCTTGTTGAGCCGGCGGAATATCTTCTACTGGTGCTTCAACTTCCTGTGTAAAAGTCTTGGTTTGAGTTTGACGTGAGCGCTTTGGTTTTTCTTCTGCAGGTGCATCTGTGGCAACTTCTTTCACAACGTTCTGCTTAATGCTGTCCACGGTTTGTGGTGCTGTATTCACTGGCTCAGGCGTAATATCAATGATTGATTCCATTTCTTCTTCCTGAGTGCGTAAGCCCATTAGAAGATCTGGCGCATAGATACGACCGAAGAATGAAGCAGCACGATAGCGAAGCATCTGTTCAGGCATTGATTGCCACTTAGATCCATTCTTTTGATACCAGCCTTCTTTTACAGCCATTTCCATGGTGATAGGAGTAGATTCCAGACGTTCACCAGTCGCTTTTTCTACAACCCAAGCCACACACTTGTAATTCTTAACGCGAGCAGTTTGATTTGATTCTACTGGTTCTTTTTTCTTAGTAGCTTGGTTATAAACCCACTCAGTCACAGCATATGGAATTTCCACTTCTTCCTCACCGCCAGTAATATCAAAGCGTAAAGGGCTATAACGACCACTACTATTGATTGCAGCAATAATGAACTGGCTTGACCAGCTCGGACGACCGTCCACCAGGTAAAGGTTTTGCATGATCATCATTGGATCTGCACCTAAACGCTGAGCCATATTCAAGGCAATAATGCAGTTAGATACGCCGTTTGGGTTTGCTTCAGGACGGAATAACCATTTTTTAGCCTGCTGGTCGTAGCGATCTTTAACCATGATTGTGTTGCGGAACGCTTCTGGAATAATCGTACTGTTGGCCAGACTTTCAGCCATGTGATGCATAGCCTGGAAGCCACGATAAGTATTAAAGTTTGCTTCAACATTTTCAGGTTTACGTTGAGCGCGAAGTTGTTCAGTTGTCATTACTTGAGAAGTCATTGTGTTATTCCTTATTTCTAAAAATTAATTACTTACGAAATTTGCAGGTAGCGTACGCAGGGCAGAACTTTTCATTGCAGAGCATGGATTTAGAGTTGCCGTAAAACGTACCGTGTTTAATAATTTTGGCCGCGTGGTGCAGTAGTCCTGGATCTTCTTCAGTACCCAGGAGTACTTCTGCAGGTGATTCAATTTCACCAATACCCACGTGCTGACCTTTATCTGTTTTGCCAGTGGTCAGGCCATAAATACGGGCAGGTGCGGTTACCGGTTCCTGTAGAGCATGTGCAGCAAGTACGGTGTAAATTCCCATTTGCGGCGCATGGCCAACAGTTTTCACTACGCCGTCACTGCCCACAGCAGCCTTGCCGGTTTTGATATCAGAGATACCTAATTCACCATCTTCATTTTCATAAATGCGGTCGATGGTGCCAGTAAGTTCAATGCCTAGATCTGCAAGAATCAAAGATTCACAACGTACTTCCACACCAATGAAGTTCTGAGTAGGTGCAATATGGGTGATGTACTTATGCATCAGTGACTGGCCAATTGATTCAGCGTCATTTTGATTCAGATCAGACCAATCCACTTCTTCATTCGGTTGCCAGATCTGGTGATGCAAAATTTCTTCGCATTCTTCCAGGCTAACTTCCTCACCGATTAAGTTCAGGTGATCCCATTGGGTTACAGCTTCATGAATTGCGGCACCCAGGCGAGTGCGTGCACCAGCTGGATTGCGTTTGTTTAAAAGATTCTTTGCTTCCCAACGTGCAGGGCAATCAAACAGATCGCCTAGCGATGAGGCACGGATTGAAATAATCCGGGTAGGGTTAACATAAGCGTTCATGAAGTTACCCCGCAGTAATCCGGCCAGTTCTTAAAACAAAGATCAGATGGCCAGCTGTTAAAAAATGAAGATTGCTTACATCAAGCCCATGCTGTTCCTTAATAGCTTTGATGAGTTCCTGCTTGGTGCTGTACACACTATCGACTGAACCTTTTTCACGCTCAGCAATCATTGCATCGGCTTGCTTGTAAGCTAGTTCAGCCACTTTATCTTCAGTGCGACCCATCATTATTAGGGCTGGCATCGCAGCCATGGCGAATTGATCGCGTAGATCTATCATTTAGCACCTCCAACAGACGTGCTAATGGCTTCCACCTGACGCTCAGATTCTTTGTCTGCCTGGTGAATGAACATTGCGGATAAGCCCACAAGAATTGAAAGGACCAAAGACCATGCAGCGACATTTGAAGCGACTTCTTTCGCTACAGATTTAGGTTCTGGGTGCTGGTACAAACGCTCAGACGTTTGGCTTGATTGGCCGAACTCTGGCAGGTTGCTTTGAATAGGATTTTGTTTCATACTTATCTCGCTATATGCAAGCCCGCTAGATTTCCAGTCCCTGCGGGCTTTTTTGTTTTTACCAGTTGGTGATAACCGCAATAACTTCGCCACAATGAACAACCTTAATTTCGCCATCACACACGATCAGGCTTGTGTGATTGGTGCCAGTTGCTAAGGTTTTAAATTGATTCATGGGCGTTCTCGGTTTATTAGGTACAAGACAAATATTAGGCAATCCTAATAAATAAGTAAATAGGTATTCCTAATTTTTTTAGATTTATTTTTCGGTAGGTGTAAAAAAACCGCCCTAATGGCGGTTTAAATATTTAGTGTCTTTTATCGAGATCTACACATATCTCCTTTGTATCTATAGCTCTCAACAACATCATCTACGAGTTTAAACTCCAAACTACACCACATGGTATGGGGAACTGAAGTTCTAGTGTTAATCAAATACCCATTCACTACTGACGTATCTGATTTAGAGCTTGATACTGTTTGACTTTGATTGTACTCAAGGATTTCAAAGTTACTAATAGTATATTCTCTATCTGGGATTCCCATTTCCTCAATCAGCTGTGCTTTGTTTAAACCTTTCTTTGCATCCATTCTTGCTTCAAACTTGGCAACTGTTACGCAAGCCGTTAGGAGAGAGAAAAAGGCGAGTACAATAGGTAAAATTAATAGTTTTCTTAATTTCATTAAACAAACCCTATCCACTCAAGAAGCCAATAAAGAGGCCATATTTGAGCTAAAAAAATATTAAGTGGAATTAAGATGATCCAATTCCACCAATTGTAATTCGTATCAAAGAACATCAAGTAAATTAGTGTTGGAATGCTTCCAGCCTGCCAAATCCAAAAAAATAACTTGCCCTTGTCCATTTTATTCCCTTTTATTTATAACTCCGCTCATGGCGCACCATCACACCAATGATCGATATTTTATGGTCTCTTGAAGATATTGTTGGATAGTCTGGATTTAATGGAACTAGCTCAAATTCTTCACGTCCATATTCATCATACCCAATTACCCGGTATTTTTTGAAAGTGGCTTCATAGGATCCATTCTGAGCAATAACAAATGAACCGGGTTGTGGTGCTAAAGATGCATCAATTACAAGTGAATCACCTGGTAAAAATTCAGGTGCCATACTCATTCCTTCAACCGTCAAACCAAAGACATCAGAAGGTTTTGCACTTTGATAAGTCGTATAGGTTCTATCTTTAGGATTGATTCCGTCATATTCAACGGTTCCAAATAGACCAGCTTGAACAAAGTCCAAAACAGGAATTTCCATAACTGGCAGGTTATTAAAACTTACGTTACTGAACTCAGATTTTATTTCTTCATCAGTAGGTTTGCCGATACCAGTAGCTAACCATTTTGAATTTACCTTTAGGAATTGGGCTGCACGAATCAGGTTCGGGCCTTCCATATTTTTCGATTTACCAGAAAGCCAATCACTAACAGATGGTGGCTTTACCCCAACGGCGCGTGCAAGTTCGACCCCCTTAACTTTCTTAGGTGGTAAAACTTCCATGGCATATTTAAGACGTTCAGCAAGTGTTTTCATTAGGAAATCCTAACACGAAATAAATTAGGTATTCCTATTGAATAAAAATAAGGAATGCCTAATAATTGGATAATTATTTAGGAGAACAACATGAATGATGCACAGCTTATAGAAGCTCTTGGTGGACCAGCTGCCGTTGCTCGATTACTTGGGATCAGAGTTCCATCAGTGAGCGGATGGAAGAAAATCCCCACTGAAAGAAAAATCCGACTTGCTGTTATTGCTGAAGATCGTGGTCTTTCGACAAGAAAAGAACTTTTTCCAGACACCTATCAAGATATTTGGATTGAACTGCGCGATAAGGCTGTGTGAGGTAGAAAGCATGTCTGAAAAATTAACTGAAAGCATCACATTCAAATGCACGTATGAAGAGAAACGTGATTTGGAAGCTATTGCTAGATCTGAAAACAAAACTCTGTCTGAGCACATTAGAAGTTTAGGCATATCAAATATTTCTGAAGTTCGGGAACGTTTAAATAATCTCGCATCTCTTATGCGTCTGACCACAGATACCGTAGACACGCCTATTTTTGAATTAACGCCTGAACCATTGATGAAACCTACCGGCACAAAAAATGCCCATCTGCGGGAACAGATGAGCATCTTTGCCATTCACTCAGAAAGTAAATGAGGCATGCAACAAATGTTGAATTTAACACGTATCGGGGAGGTTGTGAAGCTATGAATACTGCACAAGTAATTCCGTTTAAGAAGCCTTCACAACCAGCACAAGGGGCTGGAAAGAACATGTATAGCGATAAGTTCGATCAGGGCTATGTTATGTCTAGTCGCTTGTATCGAAAAGAAGTGTGGCCATTCATTAGTGATGCTGCACGTAACGTCTATGCGGAGCTGGAAAACCGCATTAACGGACATAACAAGGAGTCTGATTTTGTTAGCTATTCACAACTTCAGGGCAGTGATCTACCAGGTGCACGTCAATTGGGCCGTAAAACTGTATCTGCTGGCTTAAAGGAACTTATTAAATACGGCGTTATTAGTGTTGTTGCTAGCGGCAAACAAGGCATGAAGTCTTATCGAATTAATGAGATTTCTATCAAAGATCGGTTCACTAAGGGAACTAGTTCACCTACGACACCAGTTCCACCAGTGAACCAAACTAGTTCACCTACGACACTAGTAACTAGTTCACTAGGGGAACACACAATAGATACTCCTATAGATCCTTTAGAAAATAATAAGAATAAAGCGCCGGCTGAATTTGTTCCTCAGGATCGTGGTGCTTTGAATTTTATTGATTACCACTCTGAAGACTCAAAGTTGTATTCGCTGAAAGATCTTTCTGGGATCTACCCAATCAAACAGGATTTCATGGCGCAAGCAGCTGTGAGCTTTTCAAAGCTGTCACAAGACATCGTACTTGAACAACTCAAAGAGCTGGCGCAATGGTCAGTTGGCCAACCTGAACGCATTTCTCAAAAATGGATGACCACCTGGTTGAACTGGTTACGCAATTACCAACCTGCAAAACCGAAGGCAGAAGCAAAACAACCTAAGGCTGAACAACCAAAACGCCATCGCTATGGCCAAGGTGTAATTCCACGAGGTGAATCATGAGCAATATCCAGTTATTCCAGGACGCATTCGTTGTTGATTTCCCACCTGAGATTGCAGATCAGGTCTTAGGTCGTATGCAAGCGCTGTACGGTGAAATGTTCGATAAGAAATACGGAAATATCAATCCAGCAGAGCTGCAATTCACTGTTTGCACGGTTTTGAACGGTTTGAAACCTGCAGAGTTACATCGTGGTTTAGAGCGTATGAATTCTGAAAAATGGTGTCCATCACTTCCTGAGTTTCGTTCTTGGTGTGTGCATGACGGCGACTGGTGGACAGCTGAACAGGCATGGGCCAAAGCTTTAAATTTTGAAGCAGATCCGGCCAATAAGATCACGACATTGGCCAAACGTGCACTGGATGAAGTACGCCACATACTCAAAACCGAAGGCCAGAAAGCAGCTCATGCAGCGTTCAGAGATATTTACAGCGATTACCTAGACAAAGCCAAGAAATCCGGCCGTGTTCAAGTGATGTACGTACCACCGGTAAAACCAGTAGCGATTGAGCATGACGAAAAGAACCGTAAAGGCGTGCCATGTCCACCTGAATTGGCAGCCATGGTCAAAGGAACGATTAAGCGAGCAACTGCATGACGATACGCATGAGCGAAAAACAGTTAGAAGTTCACTTGAATAAGCACAATTTACGCAAGGAATGCGCGTCAGTGCAATTTAAAAACAAAATTGAAGCAAAGACACATGAAGCAGAACAAAACGCCGTAGACGCGAAACTAGAGCGAAATAGCGCAGGGGGAGAAAAAGTTATTTTAGATTTTAATTTGCCGGCCATTCCTCCATCAGTGAATCACTACTGGAAGAAATCTGGACGTGGTTTCAAGTTGAGTGATGAGGCAAGAGATTTTCATGATCTGGTCAGCATGTTGGTACCGCCAACCAGAACTGCAGCACGGTTAAAACTGGAGGTGACGTTTCATTTTCCAAATCGGTTAAGACGGGATATCGATAATTACTTGAAAGCAACGATTGATAGCCTGGTGAAGTGTGAATTTTGCGTGGATGACGAACAGTTTGATGAGCTGATAGTGCGCCGGGGCAATGTGGTTAAAGGCGGACTACTCAAAATAAAAGTGATGGAAATCTAATGATTATAGGGGTTGCTATGGGAAGTTCTATGGGGCTGCAACTAGTGGGTGGGGAGTGTGGAGAGGGGGTATATACGAACTCTCCTCGCGCGCGCGCGCGTTTTATCAATCTGCATACCAAAAAGAAGGTCAAAGAGTTCAAGTTAAAACTTCGAAATTACAAACGTCCAGACTTCAATCGCATGATTCTGGACTTAGGCAAATGCGGCTGGACACACGAAAAGATTGCAGACGTTCTGCCGGTGTCTGGTGCTTCTACCGTTTCTGAATGGGCGCGTGGTGGCGTTCCGAACTATGACAACGGCCATGCATTCATTTTGCTATGGCAAACAGAGACAGGTATTGATCGCTACCCATTGGAAGGTGAATGGATGACATACAAGTACAAGATTGGCCAGATGGATATTTTTGAAGACGGCGGCCTGTGTGATCAGGTCATTGATGAGTTGGATCGGGAGTTAGGATTGTGAAACTAACTAAGCAGCAGCGCTCAGAACTAAAGATGAAATTTGGCGGTCACTGTGCTTATTGCGGTGACCAATTGGGTGATAAATGGCATGCAGATCATATTGAAGCGGTGAAGCGTGATTTTGATATGAAAAAGTGCGAAAAGACGGGTTACATGATTCCTGTGTCTAATGGGGTTTTATTCAGACCTCAAAATGACACCTTGGAAAATATGAATCCATCTTGTGTACCTTGCAATATAAATAAATCTTCAATGTCTTTGGAGTCATGGCGTAGATCAATTGCCCATTACCGTGATGTTCAATTACTGCGTGATAGCACTCATGCGCGTCACTTGCATCGTTTTGGATTGATTGAGATCAAACCTGATCCTGTGGTGTTCTTTTTTGAAAAGTTGGGTGGTGCTCAAAATGCCTTGCGAGGTGGCCATGAGTAGCGATTCGGTTTTTTATATTTGCGGAACAATCCTAATTTTGGCGTATTGGTTCAAAGAGCCAATCAGCAAGTTTATAGGGGGTTAGGATTGTGAGAGATTTTAAGGTTGGCCAAACAGTAACGCACGACAGTCCATGCTGGAAACCACAAGGCAAGCTAACCATTGTAAAAGTAGATATTGGCCGTCGTAGTGGATTAAAAATTATTACTGCGACGGATGAAAGCGGAAAGGAGTTCACTGCTGTAGAGGGGGTATTTCATGCCACCTGACTACACCCATATCGAACATGACGGCACGCCGTGGAAGGAATCCAACGGCGATTGGTTTTACTGGCGTGAATTGTGGGGATGGATTCAGTATGTCGGGCCGAAGAATAGTAATTTTTTTAATAAGTTTAGGTAAGGTCAGTACAATGACTACTTAATCAAAACATTAGAGGGTTGTTTAGATGGATTTATGTGTGGTTGATTGGGAAATTATTAAAGATATTTTAATTGCATTAATTGGGGCTGGAATACCGTCTTTTGTTGCTTGGCGAATATTTAAAAATTGGAGAGGTCAAAAAGGGGCTGAGGTTATAGCAAATGAGGCGAAACAGAATATTCAGGATATTTTAGAAATTATCAAAGTGGTTGGCTTAATACGAAAAAAAAGTTTTGATTCAGAAAGATCCAAAAACTTTGGCGATTTTAATAGACTTTATGAGTCTGTAGTCAGAAGTAGTTTATATATTGATGATTGTGTTGAGATTAAGGACTTTAGAAAATCAATTGATGAATTCTTTGATTGTTGTCTTAACTTTAAGCGGTTTGAGAGTCTGTATCGGCATCATGCACAGGAAAGTAAGTTTGTAGAGCATGTGGACGGTGAAATTAATGTAATTCAAATAAAAGGCGTTAATATCATTAATACTTTGATTCCCTATTCTATCTATCAAAAAAAATTCAAGTTTAGAAAAAAATAATATAGCTTCGATACCCAACAAACCCCAACACCCATACCCCCACAGTAACCCTATCAACCAACGATAGGGTTTTTTTATGGCAGCTCGCAAAGTAAATACACCAGGTGCAACAGAGAAAGCACCAGAACCAGTCAGCACAGCCGAACAGGCCGATGCAGCGTTAGAGCACATCACAGGTCAGGATGCTGAATCACAAGACCAGTCTACTGATGAAACCAGTTCACTAGGTACACCAGTTGAACCAACTGCAGAAGAACTGGCCGCTAAAAAGGAATATGAAGAATTCCTTCAATGGCGCAAAAACAAAGGTGAATCAGCACAGCCACCTACACAGCATGCACCTACATCCAATGTACCTGCCGACCCAACAGCAAAGCGCACGCGCCAAGTTGTAGGTCCTAATGGTTGGATCACCGAGGAGTACTAACCATGTGTGGTGGATTTATAGGTAAGGCTATTAGCACTGTAACGGATGCCATTGGCCTGACTGATACCAAGGCAGCATCAAAAGGCTATGACGCTCAGGCAGCAGAAGCCAAAGCCCGAGCAGAGGCACAGACAGCAGAAAACGAGCAGGTGGCACAGCGCAAAAAGCGTAAAGCTTCTGAAGTGCTTTCTTCTGCATCTGATGACGAAAAGAAAAAAACACTAGGCGGTTAAAGCATGAGTGATCGAGCAAATCAAATCTGCAAACGGTTGAGTGAACTTCAGGCAGAACGTGCCAAATATGAAGCACACTGGACTGAATGCTACAAGTACGGAGCACCTGAACGCCAACAGTGTTTCAGTGGTGGTTCAGGCTTGGAAGGCACAAGAGAGAAACAGCGTGCGGATCTGCTCGACTCAACCGCTGCTGAATCTATCCTGGTATTCGTATCTAATCTGATTGCAGGTACCACACCTGCAAACGCGATCTGGTTTAAAGCTGTACCTGATGGTATGGACAATCAAGCCGAACTCACACCAGGTGAGCACTGGCTTGAGCAGGTCGCACAGTTCTTATTCCGTAATATCCATGGCGCGAACTTTGACAGTGAAATCTACGACATGATCATTGATTTTGCCGTTGCTGGTTGGGGTGTGATTTATCAGGACATTGACCGCGAAAAAGGCGGGGGATTCATGTATCAGTGCTGGCCAATTGGTGAATGCTTTGTTGCGTCCACACGTCCTGATGGTCAAGTGGATACGATTTATCGTGAATACACCAAAACTGCTGCGCAGCTGGTGAATGAGTTTGGTGAAAACAAAGTAAGTGATTCTGTGCGTAGAGCTTATGAAAGCCGACCAGATTCGACCTTCAAAATCGTACATGTGATCGAACCACGCAAGGTCAAAGCACCAATGACCAACCGTGTATTGCTGCCAAAGAATATGCCGTTTGCTTCATATCATGTGGAGGTGGACAGCAAATCCATGCTGAAGGAATCAGGCTACAACGAATTCCCATGTGCGGTACCACGTTTTAGAAAGATTCCAGGCAGCGTGTACGGGATCGGCATTATGTCCACGGCGTTACCAGATGCTAAATCAGCCAATGCCTTGATGCGTGACACCTTGCGCAGTGCTGAGATTGATGTACTTGGTTTCTGGATTGCTGAAGATGACGGCATTTTAAACCCACGTACTGTGCGTATCGGTGGCGGCAAGATCGTAACTGCAGGAAAGGTGGATTCAATGAAGCGTCTAGACAGCGGCAAAGGCTTTCAGGTCGCAGATCCGTTACTGGATCGCATTCAATCCAGCATACGCAGAAAGCTTATGGCTGATGGGATGGCTCAGCATTACAACACACCACCGACTGCGGCAGAGATTTATGCACGTGTCGACATGATCCGGCAGCAGCTGGGGCCGTTATATGGTCGTGCACAGGCTGAATTGCTTGTTCCGATTCTTGATCGTGCTTTTGGTCTGGCATATCGGGCAGAAGTACTAGGCGAAGCACCAGAGGATCTACAGGGCCGTAACCTTTCATTCAAGTTTATTTCACCACTTGCACGTGCTCAGAAGCTTGAGGAAGTGGCCAGCATTGAACGTCTTATGGCTTCACTTGGATCAATTATTGAAGTTGCTCCGGATGCACTGGACAACATCAATCTTGATGCGGTACCGCAAGTACTGGCAGCTGGTCTAGGTGCACCAACTTCAATCATGCGTACCACGGATGAACTTCAGGCATACCGTGAGCAGAAAGCCCAGGCACAACAGCAGGCAGCTGCACAGGAACAAGAAGCGGCCATGGCACAACAGATGACAGGTGCCATTACTCAAGGCATGGGTAAAGGCTTGGAAGCACAAATGGTCAGTGAGGTGATGCAATGATTTTAATTATCGCCGTTCTGGCCATCCTCTTACTGATTGCGTGTTGCGGCTGGTGGAACTGTTACCGGTCTAAGCAGCTTGTAGAAGCTGTGAGCGAATTTAATAAAAATGCGGTTAATGAGCTTCAGATTTGGCTTTATGAAGAAAAGCAAACAGTTGAAGCACTTGAGAGTGAGCTTGCCGATCTTAAGGCCCAGCCTGATCAGGAATTTAAAGAACTAGTCCAGGAGCAAGAGGACGAATTAGGCTTTGGCCACCACGTCAAATGGCGTTCACATCGAAAACCAACGGCGCTGACCTATCAGATGCATTTCGATATGGACGTTAATGGCCAACGAATTTTAGAAGAACTCACTGTGCGATTTAAACGCAATGCTTTCACTGATAACGAACGTGAGACATGCCGCCGTTTGGGCCGTGCCGAAGTCGTGGATTTCATTATTAACCGAATTAACACAGCAAATGACCCTCGCTATGACGAGAGCCTAGAACTAGCACACATGGAGCAAAACAATGAATGAACAACAAACAACTGACACACCAGACGTTCAAACAACTGAACAGACTCAAACTACAACACCACCTGCAGGAACAGAAACGCAAACGGTGCCAGGTACTGAGACAACACAGCAGAACCCTGCTGAACAAGAAACGCAAACAACTGAAACAGATCCAGCAAAAGCGGTACCAGAATCTGCCGATGCCTATAGCGTTTCAATTGATGGCTTCGATTTTGATGCATTTAAAGAAGATAACGCTGAAGTACTGCAATCATTCCATGCCGAAGGCATGACCAATAAGCAGGTTGAAGCGGTCGTTAAAGCCTATGAACAGCATCAATCCGTTCAGATGGAAGCACTGCAGGAAGAATGGGGCAATGACTTTGGTGCAAATGTGAACCTGGCTAAACAGGCCATTGAAGCATTAGGTTTTCAGGCTTCGGATCTAGACTCACCAATTGGTGCGTTAAAGCTGGCAGCTGCTATTGGCAAGCATATTCAGGAAGATTCACCGCCATTTAACACACAGCAAAACGGTGGAGAATCCATTCAACAATTAATGCAGTCGGAAGCCTACTTGAACGACAAGCATCCAGACCATAAACGCGTCTATGCACAGGTTGAACAGGCTTATGCGAAGCAATATCAATAAGGGGGATTTAGCCAATGGCTAACCAAAACAAAATCACAGCGGCGTTTGTTCAACAGTTCCATGACACATACGACGTTGCGGCACAGCAAAACGAATCACGACTGCTTAAAACCGTTGTAAACCGTGGAAAAATTGAAGGTGAGTCATTCACCGTCAATGACATGGGCGCAGTGGAAATGCAGGCTTCTGGTGCTCGCTATGGTGACACTCAGTGGACTCACCCAGATGTAGGTGTACGTACCGCGTTAATGTCTGATTGGGATCTATTCATTCCAATTGAACCGCGTGACCTGCCTAAGCTAAAGGCAATGCCGCAAGACAAATACATGAAGTTATTGATCAGCGCACGTGAGCGCAAGATTGACGACATCATTTATTCAGCGCTTGTGGGTCCAGTGACTCGCAAAGTGGTAGACGATGCCGGTACAGCAACTGTTTCAACAGTGAATCTACCAGCTGAACAAATCATTGCACCGGCTTTAGGTACGCTGAAGCAGCAAATCACCAAAGCAAAATCATTATTCCGTGCGAACGAATGTGATGAGCAGAACGGCGAAGAAATCTTTATCACTTACACCTCTGATGTGCTTAACGCATTCCTGAATGACACCGTGCTGACCAACTCGGATCACGTCAACGTTCAGATGTTGCAGAACGGTGCAGTAGGTCACAAGTGGTTGGGTGTGACTTGGGTTGCTTATGAAAAAGTAGGTCAAGGCGCTACAGCTGGAACCAAACGTCTAGCAATGTACTGTAAGTCTGCCGTTCATTTCGGTGATGCAGATATTACCAGCTTCGATATCTCGACTCGTCCGGATAAGAAGAACGTAAAACAGGTTGGTGGCGTTCATTCATTTGGTGCTGCACGTGCCAATGAGAAGAAAGTCGTAGCGATTGACTACACACCGGCTTAATTAAAGGGGCTTTGGCTCGGCATCTTGGGCATGGGGTGTCGGGTCTTTTTTAATAACTAGAATGGGATAAAAAGATGGAAAACCAACATCAAAAAATCAAAGGCTATCGTGATCTATCACAGGCTGAAATTGACCTAATGAATGAAGTCAAAGCACTTGGCCCACAGCTTCAAGCTGTAATTGAAAAGGTTCAGAAGCATATTGCAACCCAGCGATATAACTGTCGCTGCGATGCAAATATGCAAGTTCTAGATGTAGAGGAAGATCGTCGCCTTGATGCAGCTACTCCAGAACGATTTGCCGCTATGGCTAAGACAGACTTTCAGACTGGTCTAATGTATCTGGTTCGCGCTGTAGCCCAACCAACCAGTTTCTAAAGACACCCAACAAACCAAACCTTAAAAGCCTTCAAGATCATTAAAACTTGAGGGCTTTTTTATGTCTATTACAGCCAGAACATCCATCGTCAACCATGCTTTAAGTCTGATCGGTGATCAGAATATTGCATCATTTGATGAGAACACAGCACGTGCTGAACGCTGCCGCAGTATCTATGACCAGGTGCGAAAATCAATTCTCCGTGATCATCCGTGGTCGTGTGCAAAAAAACGAACCATTCTTGCACCGGTGACAACTTATCCGGCCTTTGGTTATACCCATTCTTTTCCATTGCCACGTGACTTCATCCGGATCGTCAGCGCCAATACAGAAAAATATGAGGTCGAGAATCGCTACATTTTAGCCAATACCAAGCGGATCAATCTTGAATATATCTTTGACAATGATAACGAAGATTCTTGGGATTCAATGCTGGTTGAAGCCATGTCACTCAAGATGGCCGCCAAGCTATGCAAACCGAATACCGGTAGCGATGCAGCAGGGCAATCGGCAGAAGCGCAGTACCGGGATCTGATCAAGCGTGCACGTACGATCAATGCGCAAGAACGACCTTCTGAAGACATTGTGTATGAGGAATCACGCTATATTGGGAGTCGCTACTAATGAAGCAATGGCTGCTTAAAAATAACCTGTCCAGCGGTGAGCTATCACCGTTACTGCATACCCGAACTGATGTGCAGCAGTATGGCAACGGCGCTAAAAAATTGCTTAATGTAATCCCACTGGTGGAAGGTGGCGCAAAGAAACGACCAGGTACTAAATATCGGGGCATCTTTGCTGGTGCATTGCGTCTGATCCCTTTTGTACCGAACTCGGATAATCCATTTCTATTGATCCTAGGGATAAACACAATTCAGGTTTATAACCCTTTGACGCAATCCGTGGTTCATACAGGAAGTACGCCGTATAACACAGTGGCCAAAGTTGCACAGATCCAGGTGGCACACTCACGCTATCGCATGTTCTTTGTCCAGGGCGATCATCCGGTACATCGTCTGGTCTGCAGTAAGGACTTTGATAACTGGAACTTTGATCAATTCACTTTTGTCACAGCGCCGGTGGATGAAATCAATACCACACCTAACGTGGCATTAAAGCCAAATGGCACAGATGTTGGTAAAACCATTACGCTGACCGCTTCGTCATATCCGACCTGGAAGAGTACTGAAAACTACATCATTGGTGAGCGTGTTATTCATCTGCTTAAAACATGGGAAGCGGTAGCAGATAACTCTGCATCCGAGCCGACAGATCTGAATGATAAGTGGCAGGAAGTCGCCTGGTATGATATTCCAGTCTTTAATGCTTCTCACATTGGCGCAATTGTAAATATCAACGGTGGTCAAGTCCGTATTACCACAATCACATCGGGCACAGTGGCTTCAGGTGAGGTGCTAGTAAAACTGAATGCAGACGTTCAAGCTATTGCCAAATCATGGACCTTAAATACTGCAGCGTTTACTGCGGCCACTGGCTATCCATCCACAGTGACATTCTTTAAACAGCGTCTGGTCTTCGCCAATACCAAAAACAACCCGAACCAGTTATGGGTTAGTGCAATTGGGAATGATGGTGACTTCTTGGAAGCAACGGACGATGCCAGCGCATTTTCTATGGCTTCATCTTCTGCGCAGGCAGATAACATTCTGCACCTAGCACAACGCGGTGGTGTGGTAGCGCTTACTGGTGGCTCTGAGTTCCTGATCAGTTCAGCCGGTGCATTTACGCCAGCATCTGCCCAGATTGAACAGCACACAACCTACGGCGCACAATCCAACGTCCGTCCGTGCCTGGTCGGTAATGAGCTGCTATTTGTTCAGCGTGGCGGTAACCGCTTGCGTGCCTTATCGTATCGCTATGAAGTAGACGGTCTGGTCAGTCCTGAACTATCCGCAATTGCTCCACACATTGCAGAAGATCATGGCGGTATCAAGGAACTAACCTATCAGCAAACGCCGTATAGCCTGGTCTGGATGGTACTCAATGATGGCAAGGTGGCCAGCATTACTTTAAACCGTGATCAGGAAATGAATGCCTGGGCACAGCATGACTTTGGTGGAGCTGTTCGCTCAATCTGTGCCTTGCCACAAGCCGCCGGCAATGACCTGTGTTTCATGCTGATTCAGCGTAAATCATCCGTGGTGCTTGAGCAGCTGGACGAAACATCATTCATGGATTGTGAGATTGCTCATAACGGCGCATTAGCAAACAGAAACCTGCATAACAGCACACAGTACCGATTCCAGAATGTAGATGGTTATTTCTATGATGACAATCAGCCAACATCCGGCACATGGTTTGCTGGTCAGCCGTTCAATATGGAAGTGGAGTTCTTGCCACCAGATCACAGCCAAGTTCCAAATACTGCAATGTTCCATAAGATCCAGGCGCATGAAACGGTCTTATATGTGCGTAATTCGATTGGTGGCCAGTGCAATCAGTACGATCTGGAACATAAGTCATTTAACCAGTCTGCATTCCAGAACCTGACCTATACGGGGCCGGTCAGTGTCAGCATGAATGGCTGGTCAACCTTGCACGAAATGGAATTAAAAATAACACACAACAAACCGCTACCTTTCCACGTCCAAAGTGTAGCTATGTTGGTATCAATGAATGAGAGATAAAGATGCTTGTACGTGCAGCAACACTAGAAGATTTAGACACGCTTGTTGACTGGGGCAAGCGTCTAACCAATGAATCCCCACGGTTTAAGAAACAGGGCTTTGACGAAAAGCGGGCTAGAAATGTATTTGCTTATCTGATTGATAAACACGGATCAATCCTGATGGTGACAGATGAATACTCGAATCCGGTCGGCACATTAATTGGCGCATTAGATACTGACTGGCGCACAGGACAAACACTGGCTTATGAACAGGGGCTTTATGTTCTGCCTGAATATCGTAAATCAGGTGCAGCCAGTGATCTGATTGAAACATTCAAAGTATGGGCGGCTATGAATAAGGCTGACCGTATTCAGGTCGGCACCATCACCGGTATTCATGCGGATCGTACTGTAAGTCTATATGAATCATTAGGCTTTGAACTGGTCGGCTATGTGCTGGAAATGGAGGTCTAATCATGTGCAATCCAGGAGGAATCATGCAGGGCGTTCAAAACATGGCAAATGCTCAACAGGCAGATGCTGTGTCCAAAGGTAATGCCAAAACTATCAACTCAGTGGCACGTGCAGAAGCCGAAAAGATGAAGCGGCAAGGCAAAAGCAATGCTTCAACAGCACGTGCACAGGCTGCGGAAAATGGTGTGAATGTTGATTTGGGTGCAGCAGCAATGCTTCAGGATGAGCATGTTTCTGATGCAGCCTATAACGCATCAATCAATATCTCAGATGCTGGATATCAGGCCAAGCAAGTTCGTATGCAAGGCAAGATGCAGCGTAATAATTATGCAATGCAGGCAGCTTCTGATTTTGTGAATGCAGCAATGCCAAAAGGAGGATGGAAATAATGGCGTTAATTCCAAAATCTCAAGGTCGGGATACGTCTCGACCAGTCATGCAGCAACACACGCCAATGACTGGACTCGGAAGTATTGGTAAGGCAGTAGACGGCATCATTGAGGAGCGCAGACGGAAATCCGATGAAGCCGATGTATCTGCCAAACGTGCAGAGCTTTATCACAATGATCTAGCAGAGAAAGAAGCCAAAGTTAAGCTAGATGATGTACTGACGACCGAACTATCAGAGCAAGTGACATTGCTTAAAAACGATGTGGCCAACGGCGCAATGAATGCTGATGTAGCCAATAAAACATTACAGCAATGGTCTGAAAAGCGCTTCAAAGATATGGAAGGTGAGTTGCCCGGGCATGCACACCAGGCATTAAGTCAGCATTGGTCCAGCAATGTAAGTCGTAATGCTACTGCTTTCCTGCCTTTGCAATTAAGTGCGGATAGCAAGAAAGGCGAAGTGCTGGCTGATCGTTATCTTGAGATCGGCACACGTATGGATCGTGAAGCCGGTGCTGAATACGTCAAATCCAATATTCAAAGCTTGAACATACCGGAAGCACAAAAACAGGCACTGATTTATAAATACCAAGGCACACGTGATCTGCAAGATATTGACGGACGTATCACCAGTGCCATTGAAAATAAGGACACGGCCAGCCTGCAGCAGCTTGTCACTGAAATGGATAACGGTGGTTTTGGTTATACCGATGGCCCAACACTGCAGCAGAAAAAAGCTCAAGCGCTGAGCCGGATCGATGCAATCAATAAACAGGTTGAAGTTGAGGAAAATAAGCGTCTGCAATTAGCCGGCAAAGTTCTGAATGATTTTAAATCTCAGGTGCTGACTGGTCGTGCTTTAGATGATGATTATCTGGCAAGTGTAGGCGGTGCAGTGGTCGGTACTGAACATGAAGCCGAATATAACTTCTACAAATCACAATCAAATAACTTCCAGCAGTTTTCCAACCTGTCTACAACTGAGCAGCTAAAGCGTATCAATGAACAGAAGGCACGTGCCAAGAATAGCAAGACCACTGATGCTGTGAATGAGGAAAAGATCTTAGGCGTGTATGAGTCGATCCATAAGGAAAAGACAGAAACGCTAAAGAACAATCCAAATCAAGCCGTCCGTGAAGCAGGTTTAGAAACGCATAGCCTGAATGCTGGTGAACTGAAATCCAATCCTAAATCATTTGCTGCCAAAGCGATTGATAACGGCGTGAGTCAGTTGGCGCTTAAAGATCCAAACATTGTGGTGAAACCGATTGCTGCAGAAGATCTGGCAGAAGCCAAGCAAGCGTTTGAAGCGAAGTCTGTGAATGACAAACTGGACTTCATTGGCGAACTCATCAACCAGTCTAAAGGCGTACCCAATGGCAGCAAGATCTGGTCTGCAACCATGGGGCAGCTTGGCGGTGGTGATCTAACATACCTTATGGCGGGTGTAGCACGTGCTAACAACTATCGTTCAGAACAAGGGGAAGATGTAGCAGCAGCGATTATTTCAGGTACTCAGGCGCTTAAAAATAAGCAGCTGATCATGCCGAAAGATGATCTTCTAAAAACAAAGTTTAATGAATATGTGGGTAATTCTGTATCTGGCGAAACTGCCAATATGACGTATTCAACATTCAAATCGATCTATGCGCATTTGATGGAGCGTGGCAATGCACAAGGTGGAACAAACGAAACCATTGAAACCAGTATTGCGAATGCGGCTTTAAGTATGGCTACAGGTGGCGTATATGACCAAGGCTTAAAGTATGGTACCGGCAATAAAACATGGAAAGTATCGAAGCCATACGGTATGGATGATGACCGTTTTGAAAGTGAAGTCAGCAAAGGCTATGCCGCGATTTCTCAGGCCACTGGTATCAGCACAGCCGAACTGGAAGATTTACGCCTGCGCCGATCTGACAAGCGATCTAAAAAAGGCGAGATCCAATATGACCTGATCAATGAACGTGGTGCGCCGTTGCAAGTGGGTGGCGTGATGTGGCGGATCAATATGCAGGGAGCAACCAAGTAATGAGTAACTGGCTATCTGAATACTCAAGCAGTGATCAAAAGCAGGTTGATCAACTTAATGCGCCAGGTGTGAGTTATGCACCCATTGAGCAAAAAGAAGAATCCAGCGCATTGTTTAAAGTGGCTGCACCGTTTCGTGGTGCGGCAGCTGGCTTTGCCAAAGTCGGTGATGCTATTGCTGCGCCAGTCGATGCCGTTGTGGACCGTGTTTCATATTCCCTTGATGATGTGGGCAAAGAGGAATTTAGCGAGCCGTATTCTGCCTATAAGGAGCGTAAGCAGAAGGCGCGTGATGATCTGGTATATGAATCTATTGAATACTTAGAGGATAAAGAGAATACCGGGACAGTAGGGCGTATTGGTTTTGCTATTGGCGATTATGCTACACGTGCGGCCGCTGGTAGTGCTGTAGCAGGCCCATTGGGTGCGGCAGCTGTTACCGGTGCATCTGAGACTAACTATGTCTATGGTGATTTAACCCGGGAAGGTGTGGACGAAGAAACCGCTTTAAAAGTCGCTTTGACTGATGGTGGTGTAGCTGCTGCATCAACCTTTCTACCTATGTCGTATGGCTGGAAAGGCACAGGTGGTGTGATTAAAGATGGTCTGCTTTCCGTGGGTGGGGCATCTGGTCTATCCATTGGTGGCCAAGCTATATCGGGTGCAATTCTTAAATCTGAAGGCTACGACAAACAGGCGAAAAAATACGAAATCACAAACGAATCAGTCACCACAGATATTGGGCTAAATATTCTATTTTTTGGTGCAGCACGTGGTGCAGGTAAGTATTTCAATAATCCCGATGTCACACCAGAACAGCAGCAGGCAGCATTGGTTTTAAATGAATTGGAGTTTGAGGAAACACTGGCACCAGTGAAGCCAGCCAATCCAGTTCAGGCTAATAACCATTATAAAAATATGGATGCCGCAACTGAAGCAATCCGTATGGGTCGGCCAGTGAATGTTGTCCATGAAGTTAAAGGGGTGGATGACTCAGGTCTTAGCGAGCAGCACTTAAAAATCAAAAACGCTTACCAAGAGCAATTCGACAAGGACTTAAAGGATTGGGACTACAATGATTTTTCATCCATAGGAATGCAACAAAACTGGGCTGGCGACCCAGGCACACAACTAAGTTCTGCAGAGTTGTTGTCAAGCATTAAACTACAAGCTCCAATGATTAAAAAAGCTATTTTATCTGGAGTGGAAAAAGGCAAATCAACCGAAGAAATTATGCTTGATGTTTATAAGTATCAAGATAAAGGGTATGCATTTAAGCAAAGCGGCGTTTCTTCTCTGGAAGCACTAATTGAGCATACGCGGCTCAAGATGCAGCCCAAAAAAGCCAATTCTAAAGCTTTAAATTACGACACCATGGCTCTACCAACCAATGCCAAAACGATTGCACGTAAAGCACAACAGGCCGGGATTCCTCCAAATGTAGCTTTAACCATTGCCCATATTGAAACGGGCGGTTCATTCAGCCATACAGCCAAGAATCCAACATCATCCGCACATGGTCTGTTTCAGGTGCTGGATAAGTCGTGGAGTAACTTGGGCGGCGGTGATCGATCCAATATTGATGAGCAGATCCGTATCGGCTTCAAGCACATGAAGCAGGCAGAAAGCCATATTAAGAAAAGTATTGGCCGTGAACTGCAACCGCATGAGCATTATTTAGGGCATTTACTTGGACCAGGTGGAGCGTCTGCAGTATTAAAAGCAGATCCGAATGCAAAGCTGATTGATGTGGTTCGTAAGTACGATCCAAAGAATGCCAATAATATTGTGAAAAACAATGCCATGGAGGGCATGACAGTCGGGCAGGCTATTGGCAAATGGCGTAATAAGTGGAACAGTCTAAGCGCTCGATATGGTGGCAATGGCACCAGTACTGCAATCGGCATGGATGGCAGCAGCTATGACATGGCTTATGAGGTCAAATCACTGGATGAACTGATTGCATCAAATGATCTGGCTTATGGGGTGAATCCGCTTTACCCATCTGAACTGCAACCGCGTGACCGTACTCGGGAAGCATCACGCCAACAGATTGAACGTATGGCTGAGGATCTACGACCTGAGTTGCTTGGTGAATCTCCAAAACTGTCTGATGGTGCACCGATTATCGGCATGGATAACGTGGTGGAGTCAGGCAACGGACGTACGCTGGCCATTGCAAAGGCTTATGAATCGGGCCGTGCTGAAGAATATCGGGCCTTTCTGGAACAGTACGCGGCTGAACGTGGTATCGATATTGCTGGTATCAATAATCCTGTTTTAGTCCGGACACGCTTAACCGATACCGACCGTACGCAATTCGCAAAACTGGCCAATGAATCCGATGTGGCGCAGTACTCCGCAACCGAACGTGCTGTGAGTGACTCAGATCGTCTGCCTGATGCTTCTTTGCTGAAGATCAACAATGATGGCTCAATTAATTTAGATGGCTCTATGGACTTTGTACGCGGTTTTGTAGGGTCATTGCCAAAGTCAGAACAGGGTACAGTAATTACCGGTGACGGACGTTTAAGCCAGGAAGGGAAACGCCGTATTGAATCTGCGATGATGCAACGCACCTATGAGGATTCATCACTGATTGGTCGTATGGCTGAGAATCTGGATGATGACAGCAAGACTGTATTGAATGCCTTGCTGCGTGCTGCACCGCAATTGGCACAGCTTGATAGCTTAGTGAGACAAGGTGGCCGTCATCAAAATACTTTGGCCAAGGATCTGGCACAGGCAGCGCAAAAGCTCAGTGACCTGAAAGCCAATGGCCAGACCGTACCAGATTATTTAAATCAAGGTCAGCTCATCGATGATGGACTTTCACCTGGTGCGCGTGACTTCCTGAATGTCTTTGACCAGAACAAGCGTAGTACAAAAGCTATTGGTGAGAATATTCAATCCAGGATTGATGAAATCGATGCTATGGGTGATCCGCGACAAGGTTCATTGTTTGGTGATGGTCCAGAAGAATCAGCCGCTTTAGATATCATCATGCAGAATCCAGATCAGCAAATTTCAGTCAGCCGTATGCGCCCGGATGGGGAAATGGAAGAAATTACAATGACCTTGCGTGAACGACTGGATGAACTGGAAGCGGAAGCACGTCAGGCACAAGAAGATACTTTGGCCGCACAAACAGCCATTAGTTGTGCTTTACAGTTTGGTTGACTATTAATTTGAATTAATTAGTATTTTGTATTATAAATTGGGGACTTAATAATTTGTGAACAGCTTAAAATATTCAGGAATAAATTTATGAGCGATCAAAAAAAACACTGGTACATTGTACATGGATCATTTAAAAACCCGAATCTTGAACATGATCTTGATCAGAGCTTCAATGGAGATTTTAGCTTAAGTTCTTCAAAAATTACTAAATCAACTTTGGAGAAAGTACGTCTTTCTTTAGTGGATTTTATTAAAAATAACAATCCTGGAGTGGCGGTTAAAGATTTCCGGATTAACTCAATTTCATATCTTGGTGAGATGACCCAAGAAGAGTTTAACTCTTAGTTGATCACTCAACAAACCCAACCTTAACAAATGCTCAGATGATGGAAATTATCTGGGCATTTTTATTATGAAAGACCAATGCAAGGCCGCCGTAGCTAAAGCACTCGGCAAGGCCACACTAAACCAGCAAGAAGCCACCGATATTGAAAACCGGATCAAGGACGCGATGAAGTCTTTGGCCAAACAGGATATCCAGAACTGGCGCAATTTATCCGATGCTGAAAAACTGGTGAAAGCCGGTGAGTTTGTGGCACAGGATATCCAGGCGCAATTAAAACAGAAGCATGCTATTGCAGCACGTGACATTCTGACCCAAAACAAAAACCTTGCCTTGCTGGATCATCCGACACTATCAGCCAGTGAAGTCGTAGACCGTATGGTGGCAGCGCATGGTGATATGTCCGGCATTCAGTCAATTGATTCCAAAGCACGTGCCATTGCATCCGTTTACCGTGGTGATCTGGTGGACTTCTATACCAACATCAAAGGCGGTTTAGGTGTATTTACTGATGCAGAGCTGGTGCAAAAAATTGTCCGTGAACGCTTCAATGACAGTACCGGCGATCCTTTGGCCAAGAAGATTTCAGACAAAATGGGCGAAGTCTTTGAAGGTATGCGCGAACGCTTTAACCGTGCCGGTGGTGATATTGGAAAACTGGATGATTGGGGATTGCCGCAGACACATAGCCTGGAAAAGATCGTATTAGCTGGCAAACAGGCATGGGTGCAAAAAGCAGAAGGCTTAATCGACACTTCAAAATACGTGCATGAGGATGGCACGTATTATTCACAGCAAGAGATCCGGGAGCTGCTGGAATACTCATTCGATACCCTGAGCAGTAACGGTGCCAATAAAACCGAAATTGGCCGTCAGTCCTTTGGTGGTAATTCTAAAGTCACATCACGACATAGTGAAAGTCGTGTGCTGCATTTTAAAGATGCTGAATCATGGATGGAATATCAGTCTGAGTTTGGCGGCATGCCATTTGTAGACTTAGTGGAAGCACATATTAACGGCTTATCCAAAGATATTGCACTGGTGGAAAATCTTGGTAGTAGTCCTAGAAACTCCATGCGCATATTGATGGATGCAGCAGAGCAAAAGGACTGGCAAAAGGGTATTGATGCAAACGACACAGGCAAGTCACGTAAACGTGCACAGACCATGTTTGACGAGTTTTCAGGGCAGAATACACCGCAATCCGAAGTGCTGGCCAATATGGGTTTAGCGTATCGATCAATGAACGTGGCATCTATGTTGGGTGGTACCACAATTTCATCCGTCACCGATCAGGCCATGATTGCAAAAACTGCATCGATCCATGGCATCGCCTACCGCAAAACCTTTGGTGAACTGATTTCACAGCTTAATCCGGCAAATAAAGAAGATCGTCAGATGGCGCACAGCTTGGGTCTGGCTACAGAAGAAATGCTCGGCTCTATCGCACGTTGGTCGGATGATGGATTGACCTCGGTGCATGGCAAGTCACAGAAACTGGCTCGGGTATCTAGTGGGATTGCTTCACAGGTTATGCGCATATCTGG
The DNA here is from genome assembly GCF_037145695.1 of Acinetobacter sp. USHLN143. Classification (GTDB taxonomy): domain Bacteria; phylum Pseudomonadota; class Gammaproteobacteria; order Pseudomonadales; family Moraxellaceae; genus Acinetobacter; species Acinetobacter fasciculus. The sequence continues at coordinate 22,363 of NZ_JBBCWZ010000009.1, read as the reverse complement.
CCTAAATGCACTCACAGCAGCTTCAAAAGTCGGCTTTACCAAGATGCTTATGGAGAAGTATGGTACTTTGACCCGTTCTAAAGCATGGGCTGATCTGGACGCAATGGATCGTGAACTGATAGAAAAAACCGGACTAAACGAACGAGCATGGGAGGTCATGCGCCTGGCTGATCCGGTTGTGGATCGTAAAGGCAATCAGCTCATGTCCGCACGTTCAATCTATGAAATTCCAGATGACCAATTAACAAAGTTTGGCGACCCACAAAAGGTACGTGACGAAGTAGCCACACAATTTCAGGCACACTTACTGGATGAACAGGGAATGGCCGTGGTTGAAGCCGGATTACGTGAACGTACATGGATGAGCGCAGGACAACGAAAAGGCACAGGCATGGGTGAACTTGTGAAGTCTATGCTTCAGTTTAAGTCATTCCCAGCAGCATTTTTAATGCGTCATGGTTCACGTGCAATGGCGCAGGATGGTGTGAAAGGCAAAGCAGCTTATGGCGTTTCATTGTTTGCTATGACCACACTACTTGGTGCACTAGCGGTACAGCTTAAAGAACTAGCCAATGGTAACGATCCTTCGACCATGTGGGATAGTGACGATCCGCAGAAGGCTATGAACTTCTGGACACGCTCAGCGGTTCAGGGCGGCGGTCTATCCATCTTAGGTGACATTCTGGTTGCTGGTACCGATACTTCAGGGCGCAGTACTTCGGACTTTATGGTGGGGCCATTGGGTTCTGATGCTAAAGCTGTGCTCGGTTTGACTGTAGGCAACCTGACGCAGTACTACGATGACAAGGACACCAATGCATCTAATGAAGCATTCCGTTTGCTCAAGAACAAGATCCCTGCGCAAAACCTGTGGTACACCAAAGCTGCGACTAATCGCCTAGTCTTTGATGAAATGCAGGACATGATTGCACCGGGTTATCGTGAAAAATTATTGCGGAAAGCAGAGCGTGAGCACGACCGGACGCGCTTCTGGGGTGACGATGTAGGTGATATTCAGATGCCTGATTTTGAGCGTGTCATAGACTAGAGAAAATACTCATTTTTCATGTTTTTCATCCCCTGTATATATGGCCTATATACGGGGGATTTTTTTATGCGTGATGACCAGATAGAGCGAATCAAATTACTTTCTGAAGAAATTGCGGATGACATGGTAAGTACTGCGGAAGCTGCTATTGGTACTGATATCAAAACAAAAGTAGGCCGTGGGGATAAATCTTTTTTGTATGGCATCGTCAAAAATCAGGCTGGCGTTATGGCAACTCTGCAACGTGTACTTGATGTCAAATCTGGCAAGGTTCCACCAATTAGCGCAACAGCAGCAACACAGGAGAAATACGAGCAGCAACTGATTAAAAAAGCCGAAGAAGCAGCCGCAAAACTTAAACAACGCCTTAGCTAATGACTAAACCAAAGATCTCATTCTTAGCGTTCTTTCTGCTTTGGGCTGAGCTGCAAGGCTGGAAAGTTCCGCTATTCCATGTTCAGGTCTGTGTATTCCTTGAAGTGTTTTATCTTAAAGGGCGTACAGGCTTGCTTATGCTTCCGCGTGGGCATTCCAAGTCAAGTATTCTGGACGTATTTAACGCCTGGGTAATTTACTGCTGGCCACACACACAAATTCTGCACCAAGGAACAACTGATTCAGATGCATATAAGTGTTCAAAAGGCACACGTGATGTACTGGAAAAGCACCCGCTGTGTATTGATAATCACAATGTCAGTATCCGTCAGGGTGAGATTGAACGCTGGTTCGTGAATGGCACGCTAGATGTTCGATATGGCACCATGCTGGCCAAAGGAATTCTGTCTGGTGTTACAGGCCATCGTGCGCACTTCATCCAGAATGATGACGTTGAGACACCGCAGACCACAGCCAATCCGGAGCAGCGCGAAAAGCTGCCGAAAAAACTATCTGAGCAGACACACATTGCCATACCAGGTGCAAAGAAACTTTGGATCGGAACACCGCATACCCACGATTCACTGTATGAAAAAATCAAAAAACAAAGAAAGGTGGATAAATTAATTCTCAAAATGTTTGAGCATGAAAAACGTTTTGAGGATACCCAGAAGGGCCAGAAGGTTTTACTTGATTTTGAGCCTGTTCACGGCTTTTCTGGCATTGGCGTTGGTGCAAAGTATCTGCATAAAGGTGAGCATTACACTTTCCGCAAGCTAAAAAATGTCTGGGAAATTACACTCCTTGAATCAAATTATGTTGTCGATTTCTATTCTGAAGGGCTTTGGGAGGAACGATTTACACCGGAAGAAATGGAATTCCGGCGCGAAGAATGTAAAACCCTGAATGAATGGGATTCACAGTATCAGATGCACGCCAAACCTATTGGTGATGTACGTCTTGATCCAGACAAGATTCTGGCCTATGACTGTGAACCAGTGCTAAAACGCGCCAATGGTGAATACTTCATGATGCTGGGTAAACGCCGTATTGTCGGCATGTCGGCTAAATGGGATCCTTCAAGCGGTAAGCTTAAATCTGATATTTCATCCACTGCATTGGTGCTGCATGACGACCTGGGGAACAAGTACTGGCACAGATCAATTGCCTTGACTGGTCCCGATATTATTACCAATGAAAATGGTGAAATTATTGGCGGTCAGGTATGGCAGCTCTGCGATCTGATTGAAGAATTTCATATTCCGAAGATTGTGATTGAAACTAACGGCATTGGTGGCTTTGCTGGTTCCTCACTTAAAGCAGCTTTGAAGAAGCGAAAACTTCGTTGTGGCGTGGAAGAACGTCATGCATCACAAAATAAGAATAAACGTATTTTGGAAAGCCTTGAAGGGCCACTTATGTCTGGTCTACTTTGGGCACACATTTCGGTGCTTGTTGTCGCCAATCCAGATGGTAGTGAAGAAGATGCGCCAGCAGCTAAACAGATGCGTGAATGGAATCCAGCCGTAGCCAATCAACCAGATGATTACATGGACTCAGCAGCAGGTGCAGTCGTAGACCAGCCGGAACGCGTAGGCAAAATACACAGAAATAACGAGGTCAATGAAGGCCCTAATTGGAGAGGGAATAGTGGCGTGATTGAAGCCACTCTAGACTTTGAAAATTAGGGGCAGATCATGGCAGTTCCAGAACAAACGCCGTATATCGAACACACTGGAAATGGGGTTACAACTAGTTTTTCGCTAGGGTTCCAGTGTGAATCAAAAGATCATTTAATTGTATTGGTGGATGAAATTGAACCACCGATTGCAACGTGGAGTCTGACCGGTGGCAATGTGGTATTCACCACTGCACCAGCAGCTGGTAAAAAGATTACCGCACAACGGAATACGCCATTTAGTCGCAATGTTGATTATCAGTCCTACAATAATTCATTCCGCCCACCTGCGGTAAACAAAGACTTCGATTGGATCTGGTGGAAGCTGCAAGAGCTTGGCGTTGCTGATTGGATTTTAAGTAATCGCATTAACGATCTGCGTGCTTATGTTGATAAGCAAGATAATGTCTTGCAAGACAATATTGATAGCTTAAAAAATTATGTTGATGACAAGGATGATGAACTTCGAAATTATCTTTTAAATGCAATTCAGGAACAAGGCGTTGCGCTTGATCAATTGGAAGAATATTACAGCTATCTAATGCAGCAACTCGCACAAGTCGCAATTGATCGCGGTTGGGCTGCTTCATTTATCGTATCGGCGGATGGATCAACGCAGCAAGAAATCAACGATTTTGGTGGTGCTAAGTGGCGGAATAAGCCGCTTGGGTATGATATTGGCTCTACCGTAAAGCTTGAAAATGGCGACATTGTAAAAAGCATATCTACAGCAAACACAAATAACCCCAACACCATAACAACAGGCTGGATTAAAGAAGTTCACACTACGAACCTGCGCCAGTTCTTCATCAAGGGTGACGGTTCAGATGAAACTGCAAAACTACAAGGAGCTATAGATTTTTGTTTGGCAAATGGTGTCGATGTTATTGATTCAGAGAACCTACGCATTAAAACAACGGGCACAATCATAATCAACAAAGCAATCAAAATCATAAACAACCTACAGATTGATTGTCATCATGACCAGATCGGCTTGTTGTGTCGCCCTACTGCCGCTAACTTTAAGACTGACGATGTGCAGGGTGAAGTCCTCAATTTGGACGTATCGGTATTCAGGCATAAGTATTATGACGTACCTACTGCTGTGGGTATTCAGTTATGGAATTGCTATACAGGTGTCATTAGATACAACAGCGCAAACAGACACTATGACGCACTGCAATTGAGAGCAGACCGAAATTCCGGCACAAGTTACTGCACACTCTATCTCGGAAATATTAAGAGCTGCTCAGGTGGTGTCTTAATAAAAGAGAATTATGCTGATGGTGGCTGGGTAACTCAAAACACTTTCTATGACGGTAATTTTGGTGGAGGCGGGGACATACGCCCTTATATGCGCTATCACATAATGCTCGATGGAACTTCATTTAGTCATAACAGCAATAACGTGTTCTTTAGACCTTCGCTTGAGGGCTGGATGACGCACGGTGTAATCGCAAGAAATACAGCTAACAATACAATTCTGTATCCTTACATCGAGATGCCAAACGCTACTTATTATTGGGATATTGAATCAACAAGTCAGTCGTTCCAGATCACAGGCGGGAATGGTGTTGCGGGGCCGCTAGTTGGTGGTAAGTGGAGAGATTTTGGATCGTACACACGCATTCAAACGACTGGTTTCTCTGGTCAAGGTGCTTTGGACTACATGAACGGCACATTTTATGAGTACGTTGATAAATTCCGACCCGCGCGAGAGCAAGTAAAACCTACTGCAAGTCGGGGACGAGTTTCCGTTGGTTTTAAGACACACAAAAGTATCACGCATTCGGTGGCAGGCGGTTTAACAATTGATTTAGCGGAAGCTGATGCGTTTGCTATCACAGTAAGAGCAGACCTCACCTCAATTACATTTACGAACATGGATTTGGTGCAACCTCTTGAAGAAAAGACCATCACCTTTATTCAAGAGGTTGCAGACCTTGTAATTACACCGTTCTCTGCGACTATTCGAGGGAGTTTTAGCAATCCACTGTCACGCAATAACGCACAACACATCTACACATTACAGCGAATGCGACACACTGTCGCATTGGGGGTTGTAGATTGTGCTACAAATGTTGATGTAAACGGTGCGGTTACACACAGTACAGCGGGTGCTTTAACACTAAACTTTAATCTTGGTGATATGATTACTGTTACTGCTAATGCTGATATTACAAGTATGAGCCTACAGCAGGCTAACAGCCTAAAGGTGGGGGGAACAAGAACAGTTGTTTTTGTACAAAACTCCACAGGGGTAACAATTAACGCTTTCAGTCCTACTCAGCTAGGGCAAGGCAAAGCTAACCCCGTTCCGCGTCCTAATGGTGTCGATGTTTATACATTGATGCGTATGGAATCGGGAGCAATTGTTTGTACAGGTGTTTATAGTTCTTAGCGGATCTGATCTTGTGAATAATTAACACAACAAACCACCACCGACCCTGATCTTTAATGAGATCAGGGTTTTTTAATGTCAAAAATTGGGGGGCGGCATGTCCGATCAGAAATCAGCAGCAATGGAAATGGCAGCGACTGTTTCATCCGCTGCATCAAAAACAACGTATGCAGGAGCCGCTTCTGGTTTTGTGGCATGGCTTGCTTCAGTCGATGTCCTGGCTTGGATGGGTATCGCACTTGCTTTGGCAGGCTTCGTTGTGAACTGGCACTACAAGCGACTAGAAAATAAACGAGCCGATGAGATCCACAAACTAAAAGTAGAGCAATGGGAGAAATATTACGATGTCAAACAAGACTAAATACTATGTGATTGGTTCTTCTCTTGTGCTTGCCGCAGGGATGTGGATCACTGGTCCAAGTGAAGAACAGGTGCAAGCTACAGCAATAAAAGAAGGTTATACATCCAAGCCAGTGATTCCGGTTAAAGGAGATGTACCGACCATTGGCCACGGCACTACAGTCTATCCGAATGGTATTAAGGTCAAAATGACTGATCCAGCGATTGATCGCAAACAGGCCTTTGAATATCTCAAATTGCACATGAATAAGGATGCACAGCGATTTAACAAAACCATTCTGAATATTCCAATTTCCCAGCCTGAATATGATCTCTACCTAGATTTCACCTATCAGTACGGCACTGGTGCTTGGTCTGGATCTTCAATGCTTCGTCACTTGAAAGCACGTGAATATGTCCAGGCATGTAAATCACTTTTGAAATGGAAATATGTGGCCAAACGTGACTGTTCAATTCGTTCTAACAATTGCTATGGGGTATGGACCCGACAAGTTGAACGCTACAACAAATGCATGGGAGTGAACTAAATGCCATTTCTATTGCTGATCTGGAACAACAAACGCTGGTCCATGATTGTGGCGCTTTGCATCGTGATCCTTTGCCAGCTCTTTCAGGCCAATCGTTTAGCCGGGGATCTGCGCAAGGCTGACGTGAAGTGCCAGGACAAAATCAATAAAAAACTTAAACCGTATCTCGATGCTGAAAAGAAAGCACAGGAGCTGGCCAACCAGGCAAGTGAACAATATGAAGAATCAAAAGAAGTTGAGCGCGTTAAAACCGAAGTTATTACACGTGAAGTGCAAAAGATCGTGGAACGTCCTGTTTATATCCACACTAATTGCTTTGATGACGATGGGGTGTCAGCAGCCAATGCCGCTGGTAATACCGGCCAATCTTAAAACGCCTTGTCCTGATCTACTGGAATTAAAGTCAGGCCAAGCAAAAGAAGTACTGCAGGTGATGGTTGATGATCGACGAAAATATGTAGATTGTCAGTCCAGGCATAAGGCTGTTATTTCAATTATAGAAAAGCCCTCCAAGTGAGGGCTTTTGTTATTTGAAATTCTTAAAAATTAGATTTCTCGTGAACTCAGCTACAGCCAATTCTTGCAACTTTTCAAAACTTTCAAAATTTGTATTCTCATTAGTGAATTTATTTAAATCTTCATCTGAAATATTTTCTAAATCTTCTTGAGAATTTATCGTAAAACCTCCTTTTTCAAGGAACTCTTGAAAGCTTTGGAAAGGTGTGTGCTTCTTAAAAAAAGTGTCGGAATACACATCAGTAAGCGGAACAGATGGAGTTTCTGACAATTTCTTAAGATTTTCTCCCAAAGTTGCTAAATTTTTAAAATTATCTGCCATTATTTTAACCATTATTGTATGAGGAATATTCTTTATAACAGCTTAATGCTTCAATTTCTATTTTATGGAGTTTAGCTTCAAATTTTAAACTTTAAGATAATGGCTTTTTGCTTATAATGAATCAGGTATATTTTTGAATGTGTACAGTAGTGTGTACATAAATATTTATAAAATTAAATATTAAATAAAAAATATATCTAAATTAAACGTTTGCAGTCTTAACCATCCATATCGAAAATTATGGTAGGTTTTTCAGAGCATTTTGACATATTTAGGTTTTCTATGTTTAAAGCAACAGCAGCACCACAAGATCCAATGATTTTGCAGTTTGTGCCCATTTTGACACAAGCCTGTGAAATTTTGCGAGAAGAATATCAGCGTTATTGTTCTGGTGCAGCTTTTGATGTCATCAAAAAAAATGATAATTCTCCGGTGACTCAGGCAGATTTTCGGGTTAATACTTATCTGACCCAAGCTTTGGCAGAGATTTCCAGCTTGCCTTTACTGTCTGAAGAAGGACAGGAACATGAACGCCGCTCATGGTCAGAATTCTGGTTACTGGATCCGTTAGATGGCACTAAAGAGTTTTTGCACCAGCGCCCCGAATTTACCATTAATTTGAGTCTGGTCAGAGGCAGTTTGACCACTTTTGCCATATTGGCGGTTCCAGAGCAGCAACTGATTTATTTCTGTCCTGAGCAGGGCTTGCCTTATAAATATGATATTCAAACTAGAACATGGTTTGCTTATGCAATGTCTTCGACATCTAAAATGATTGCTGTAGGGTTGAGCCAAAGTAGCCAGCAGAAACCGAAATATCTCGAATATTTACAAAGTTTGGCCAAGCTCACGGACTACACTGAATTTAAAGCGGGCAGCGCTTATAAATTTTGCATGATGCTGGAAGATCAGGTGGATATCTATCCACGTTTTCATCCGACCTCGGAATGGGATACCAGCGCTGGTCAATGTATGCTCGAACGGATTGGGGGTGGCTTGGTCGATTTAGAAGGTCGCCCATTTATTTATAATCATCGGGATACTTTGCTGAATGGCGGATTCATTGCTTATAAGAATAATGATATGAAAATTATTGCATTGCAGGCGGTTTCTGACATGCAGGCCGAGCATTGAGCAAAATTCTGAGCGTGTTATAGTGGTGCTTAACCTATTACCAAATCCAGAGTTGGCTGTAACGTGTCCCTGAAACTGCTTCCACCGAGTATGTTGAGTGCAATTGATTTATTGCCCGATGTACAGACGCCTGTCACCTTATTTACACGGCATTCGATTCGTGAAGAGGTTCCGGGTCAAGGTTTGGCAGGCTATGATCTGCAACTGACCAATCAGGGGCGGGATCTGGCGCAGGAATGGGGTGCTTATCTGGCTGATCAAACTGATCGTGTGATTCATCACTGTATTTCAAGTCCGATCCAGCGGTGTATTGATACCGCTGCATTGATGATTGAAGGGGCAGATGCGGTTACCCCTGAGCAGAATACCCATCGTATTGAAATTATTGAACAGGGACTTCTGATGGAGCCTGGCAGCTTTGTGCTGGATATTCAAAAAGCTGGGCCTTATTTTGCCAAGCAGGGTGCACTCGGTTTTATTAACAGTTTTGTCAATAATGCCTTGCCTGGGATGAAACAGCCGATTCATGGCGTGGTGGATGTACTGGAACTGATTTACAACACCCATCCACAAAATAAATATGGGCTGAGTTTGGCTGTCAGCCACGATACTATTCTCGCAGCGATGATTGCAGTGATGTCAGGGCGTCAAGACGTCAGTCGGGAAGACTGGCCAAAAATGATGGAAGGTCTGTTTGTCTGGTTTGAAGGTGATGTGTTTTTGGAGTCCAAACTGAAATGGATCTGGCGCGGTCAGGTACATGAACTGGATATTGCTGATTTTAAACGTTCCCAACTTTCTTAAATTAAATTGATCTATTCAAAACTCAATTGTTCACAGCAATTGAGTTTTTTATTGGGGAGTTAGAAATTATAAAGATGGTGGGGCGTTTCATATTGATCATTCAATAAAGTTCAGGCTAAAACGATAAAAATAAATTTTAAACTGCACCTTTTACATTTATAGGGTGAAAATTCAATAATGTAAGTATAAAAATTATCTATGCTTAATAAATATAGAAATATTCATCTTGAGGAAAATTATGAAAGTTATCACAATTTTTAGCCTGATCGCGATTTTGGGTTTAACCGCATGTCAAAAGCGGGACACTGACAATACGAAACAGGATAAAACCACTTCGCCATCCTCTATGGATAAAGATCAATAATCTAAAAGAGAGGGAGATTCAGGTTTTTATCTCACAGTATCGCATTGACTGGATGAGTGCTGTCTAAACAAATTATTTTTCTGAATGAGTCATTATATTTTTTAGTTTCTTCAAATTCCAGACACAAAAAAAGCCCTAAAAAGGGCTTTTTTCATTTGCGATTAGTTAGAAGCTAGTGCTTTAACTTGCGCGTTCAAGCGGCTCTTATGACGAGCTGCTTTGTTTTTATGGATGATGCCTTTGTCAGCCATACGGTCGATTACTGGAACAAGCGATTTGTACGCTTCAGTAGCAACTGCATAGTCATTAGTGCTGATAGCAGCTAATGTACGTTTAAGATAGGTACGAACCATAGAACGCAAGCTTGCGTTGTGTTTGCGTGCTTTAACGTTTTGACGAGCACGTTTTTTAGCTTGAGCAGAGTTTGCCACTCGTGCACTCCTTGAAATAGATTGGTCTGGGCGGGCTGAAACTCAACTGAAAACCAACATCAGAGGAATTATCACCAGCCCGTAAACAAGTGCCATATTTTGATTAAACTAAGCACCGAAGTCAAGTCTTGACATGCTTTGACAACATTTTAGATGCAGAAAAATTCTAAAGAAAACGTTAGATTAGTATTCCACCCAGGAGATCGTATAAAAAATGACTAAATCACTGACTCATCCCATCGTGATAGGTGCCACTGGCTTGGTGGGAAAACAACTGATAAAACGTTTGCAAGATGAGCCGACTTGCCAGCAGATTACTGCAGTGGTCAGAAAACATCAAAATGATCTGGATGCTTTGGATAAAGTTCAACAACTGGTACTGGAAGATTTCCTGATGTTGAATGATCAGGATGTCAGCAAGCATAGCCATGGTTTTAGCTGCCTGGGCAGCACCATGAAAAAAGCCGGATCCAAACAGGCATTTTATAGTATTGACTATACCATAAATGCTCACTTTGCAGAGCTGTTACAGCAAACCTCAGCCCATTATCTTTTGCTAAGCGCAATGGGTGCCGATTCCCAATCGCATTTTTACTATAATCGGGTCAAAGGTGAACTGGAAGAATATATACAAACATTGTCCTTGGACAGAATCAGTTTGATTCGACCTTCATTGCTCATTGGTGAACGTCCAGAGCAGCGTTTTTTGGAAGATATCGCGCAGCAGGTTTACCACAAAGTATCGCGTTTTATTCCGGATAGTTTTGCGTATAAGCCAGTGACAGCCGAGCAGGTGGCTCATACTATGGTCGAGGCCGCGCTAACTCAGACGGTAAAATTTGAAATTTATGATAATTTACGCATACAAAAAATGAAATGAGGGGAAAACACCGTGTCTACAGCAGCATTTGTTACCTGTGACTTGTTAGATGATCATCCAGAATTAGAGCTTCAGGTGGTGACACCTTGCCTGGACGGTAAATTTTTTAAGAGTTATGGGGCGCGCAAAACCTTTGGCGGTCAGATTGTGACAGTAAAATGTTTTGAAGATAACTCGCGGGTGAAAGAGTTGTTGGCCACAGATGGAACAGGCAAGGTCCTGGTCGTAGATGGCGGTGCATCCATGCGCTGTGCCTTGATGGGTGACCTGATTGCAGAATCAGCGGTAAAAAATCACTGGAATGGCGTAATTATTTATGGTTGCGTTCGTGATGTCGATGCGATTGCTGAACTTGATCTTGGTGTGCATGCATTGGCGGCTATTCCGCAAAAGAGCAACCGCAAGGGTGTGGGTGAAGTTGATATCTCTCTCTGTTTTGGTGGTGTCACGTTTAATGCAGGCGAGTATGTCTATGCAGACAATAATGGTATTGTGGTGTCTAAAACAGCATTAGTGGCTTAATCGGCCGGAATCTGCATTTCTGCATGAAAGAATAACAACAAAACTTATCTGTACCCTGAAAGACAGGATGCCTAGATTCTGTCTTTCATTCATATAAAACAAAAATAGGAAAATACTATGTTGAGTCATCAAATTAAAGTTGTACAAGCTTTGGCCTCTTCAATCGCTGAAGGTGGACGTGGGATGGTGGGTACACCGTTTCCAAATCAGCCTGAAAAAGCCTTGAAGCTCTATGAATACGAGGGTTCACCATTTTGTCGTCGGGTGCGTGAAGTCATGACCTTGCTAAATCTGGATTATGAAGTTTATCCATGTCCACGAGGGGGTACTCATTTCCGTCCTGAGGTGCAGCAATTGGGTGGAAAACTGCAATTTCCTTTTTTAGTTGATGAAAATACCGGTGATCGACTCTATGAGTCTCAGGATATTATCGATCATCTGTTCAAGCATTATGGCAAAACCGGCAAAACTCCCAAGAAATATGCTCACTATCCTAAAATTCCAGTGGCTGCAATTGCGGGAACCGTCCTCAATGGTTTACGCGGCGGAATGGTGATTCCCAAGATTAAGGATCGGCCAACACCTGAACTGTTATTAGAATTATGGGGCTTTGAGGCCAGTCCTTATACCCGAATTGTACGCGCCGTTTTGAGTGAACTGGAAGTGCCGTTTGTTTTTCATAATGTCGCTAAAGAGCGCTGGCAAGATTATGGACCGGCCAAATTGCGTTTAAAACCGGGAAAATATGAACCACTACCAGGCGGTAAGCGTGAACATTTGTTTGAAATGATGGGAAATAATATTCAGCTTCCCTATCTGGTCGATCCAAATACAGATACCAAAATGTTTGAATCGGCTGAGATTGTGAAATATTTAAAACAGCAATACGGTACTGCTTAAAGTAGACAGCTCGTATAACTTCAAAAGATTTTCTATCTTGAACTGCCATCTGCTAAACAGATGGCATTTTTTATGTCTATGATATGGAAAACGGGCGTAAGCGTTTCTCGCTGCTTAAAACTTCAGATAATAAAAAATAAATAAATCATGATTTTTAGTGTGATTTTGTTTATATTTTAATCTTAAAGGGGATATATAAAAATAAATATAAGGGGCGTGCTTATGACAGCATCGGAGGCAGTCTTGCCAGTACCAGTATTAATCGTTGAAGATGAATATGTCATCCAGCGCCGTTTAAAAATCATATTAAGCAATCTAGGTTATCAGGATGACGTTCTGTTATTTGCCAATACGGTGAAAGAAGCATATGCCGTTTTGCAGCAACAGCCGATTGCACTGGCCTTAGTAGATTTGGGTTTACCAGATGGAAGTGGGATTTCAATTATTGAAAAAATCCGCGAACAGGACGCACAAGCGTTGATTCTGGTGGTGTCTGCCTGGAGTACCCAAGATAGCCTGTTTAGGGCAATTCAGGCCGGTGCGACCGGTTATGTGCTGAAAGAACGGGATGATGTTGAAGTCGCCTTGGCTATTCGCAGTATTTTGCGTGGCGGTGCACCGATTGATCCCTTTGTTGCCCGTGAAATTTTAAAACAGATTTCTATTCCCACCATTTCAGGAACAGTAGAACAGAACAGGCCAGCTGCGGATCAGGAAACGCTCACACAGCGGGAGCAGGAAATCCTGTCCTTGGTTGCGCAAGGTCTGAGTAATCGTGAAATTGCCGAGCAGCTCTGTGTATCACGCTATACCGTCGAAAGTCATATCAAGCATATTTACCGCAAACTCTCGGTCAGTAAACGTACCAAGGCGGTCAGTACCGCACGGCATCTGGGAATTCTGTAATGTCATCTGCCTGTTCCAGAAGCAGCAAACGGCAGCGACTGAAATGGATCGGTGTTTTTGTCCTGTGCAGCTGGCTTTGCTTGTTCTGTAGTATCAGTCAGGCACAAAACCATTTTCAGATTAATGATCTTTGTCAGGTGAAGATCGAATATATTCAGAAGGTTCAGGCTCAGGGTCCTACCGAGATGCCGACATCGGGCTGGCAAAGCGTACGTTTGCCGGATAACTGGCAGAATAACTGGAAGAATTATCATGGGGGTGCCTGGTACAAGATTGTCTGGCGTTGGTCATGTCAGGACAATATTCGTCTTGCAGAACCGGTTGCCTTTTCTATTGATTATATTAATTCGGCAGGTGCCGTGTTCCTGAATGGTGACTTGCTTTGGTCTGACCGGAACTTGCAAGAGCCCTTGTCGAAAAGCTGGAATATGCCGCGTTACTGGGTTTTCCCGATTAGCGGTTTGCGTAAAGACAGTAATGAAATCCTGATTTATGTAAATGGCTACAGTTTCCAAAGCGCGGGCCTGGGCAATATTCAGTTTAATAATGTGTTGGTGAATAGCCAGCAGTATTTGGAAAAAATCTGGGATCGCCGTACCGTATTCCAGATCAATATGATTTTCTCTGCCACGATTGGGCTGATCTGTTTCATTATCTGGTTATTCCGGCGTTCAGAAACCACTTTTGGCTGGCTGGCACTCAGTTCACTGTTGTGGATTCTGTTTATTTCCAATGTCTTGACTACAGAAAATTTTCCATTTCACTCCACGATTTCGGCAGCTAAAGCCAATATGCTTTTTTTTATTGCCTATATCCATTGTTTTTGTCTGTATCTGATCCGCTTTGTAAAACAGAAATTTAAGCAGTTGGAGCGAGGATTTATTCTGGTCAGCGTTCTGTCCAGCTTACTGGTTATGATCAGTTCCTTGGATTATCTGGAGCAGGTACTGGGCGGAGTGTTTATCATCTATGTATTGCTCTTTATTAGTTGTACTGTATATGTCAGCTATCAGGCCATCAAAACCCGAAATGGAGAATATCTTTTCCTGACGCTGTGTCTCTGGGGGATTTTGCTGTGTGTAGTCATCGACCTGATCATGTTGAACCAAACCCAGGTCAATGAATTTTCACCTTTATCCCCCTATACCTCACCGATTATTACCCTGTTTGTCGTGCTGATTATGGGCACACGCTTGAATCGTAATGTCAGGAAAATCGAAAAATTTAATACCCAGTTAGAACGTAAAGTTCAGCAGGTCAGTGCCGACCTGAATAAAAGCCTGAGCGATAAACATCAACTGGAGCTGACGAATGTTCGTCTGCAAGAACGGATTAATCTGTCACATGAACTGCATGACGGGTTGGGAGGGTCTATTGTCCGTTCCATGATTCTGGTGGATCAAAGTAGCGAAACAGTTTCTAAACAGCAGTTTCTTTCCATGCTGAAACTGCTCAGAGATGATCTCAGACAAATCATTGACAGTGGTTCATCTATTGAAAATAAAGTCCCACAAACGCCGGTACTCTGGATCGCACCGGTACGTTATCGTTTTACCCAGCTGATGGAAGAAATGGGGATTGTAGTTGAATGGTCATTTCCAAAAGTCTGGCAGCGTGAACCGACGGCATTACAGTGTTTGACCTTGATCCGAGTAGTCGAAGAAAGTCTGACCAATATCATTAAGCATAGTCAGGCCAGTCAGGTAAAAGTCAGTCTGGAATATTCCCAGCCACATCAGCTTACTTTAAGCATTCAGGATAATGGCATCGGTTTCGATGCTGACATGGTGCAAAAAAATGGCCTGAGTATTGGAATGCGCAGCATGAAAATGCGGGTTGAGCGCATGGGAGGATTGTTCCAGATTGAATCTGAACAAGGAGATACGCTGATTCGTGTTGTATTAGAGCTGTATCAGCCTTAAGTAACTAGAATTTTAGTAGAAAATAAAAAGAGGATCATGTGATCCTCTTTTTATTATCGCTTAACGAGTCGTTAAACGCTTACTCGTCGTCAGCAGGTGGAACCAACATCAACACGGCTTCATTCAATAATGCTGCAACATCTTCCAGAATTTCTTCATCAGCGAAGTCTTCACTGAATAACAGCGCTTCACCATCTGCAAGCTGTTTGAGTTTTGCGGTAAATGTCTCAGAGATGCACACACCCTCACCATTTGCCCAGAACAGAACGTCGCCGTCCGTTTCAGTATAAAGCAGGCGTGACGCAGGTTCGAGCATCAGGCTATAGCCCTGATCGAGTGCTTCTTCCAGATCACCTGTACCGATTTCTTCTGCTTCAGGCAGGTTTTCAGGATATTTAGGTTCGGACATCAAGCTCATGATGGCATCTTCGAGAACATTGGAATTATGCAGTTGCTGCATGATGTGTTCTTTCAGATATTCCAGCTCATTGCTGCTCACTTCACCGATAGCACCGACTTGATCACGGATGATATCCAGCAATGGGTTACGCAGCGTTTCATTTTCAGAGAATTTATCCCCGACACGATCCATCATGTCACTGATATTTGGCATGCGGAAACCGAATGAATAAGTCAGGCAGTCATCTTCAGCCACGCCGTAATGAGCCAGACCAGGCGGCACATAGAGCAAGTCGCCAGGTGCCAGCACTTCATCAAAGTCCACTTCTATTTCAGGCAATAATTTAAGCGGTTGACCCGGAACAAATGGAGTTTCGGTATCACACATTTGCCCAAGCTGCCAGCGACGATGGCCATAGCCTTGTACCAGAAACACATCATAGAAATCGAAATGCTTGCCGACTGAACCGCCTTGCGGTGCATAAGACACCATGATGTCATCGCGACGCCATTGTGGAATAAATGGGAATTTTTTCCAAAGTGCCGACAGGTCAAATGAATAGTGATCTACAGCCTGAACCAAAAGTGTCCAGAGTTTTGGCATTTTCTGAAAATCTGCTTTGAGCAAAGGTGAAGATTTCACGCTCCATTGATTCGGATCACGATCTTTCTGCTTGATGAGACGGGCAGTGACATGTTCTTCAAGCGCAAGTTCCATCACATCATTGGGTTCAAGCAAACTGGCGATTTCAGGCATCGCATTACGCACCAGTAATGGTTTCTTTTGCCAGTATTCGCTAAGGAATTGTTCAGCGGTGATGCCGCCTAAAACGTCTAAAGGTTGAGACATAGATTACAGCCTGAATTTAAAGAGAGAGATTAAGGAACTAAAATTTTTAATTCACGAAGAATATTGCATAGCTTGATCATCGGCATACCCATCAGTGTGGTCTGGTCTTGCCCGGTCATTTCTTCAAACAGGCTAATTCCTAAGCTTTCACATTTGAAACTGCCAGCACAATGCAGTGGCTGTTCAATCTCGACATAGCGCTCGATTTCGGCCTGAGAAAGTTTACGAAACTTGACTTTATAGTGTTCGACCAGACTTTGTTCAAAACCCGTCGATTGTTGCTGTACACTGAGCGCCGTACTGAAATAGACAATCTTGTCCGAGTTAGCTTGGAGCTGGCGAATGGCTTTTTCAGTCGTTAACGGTTTACCGATAAAAATATCCGGTGCACCTTCACGCCATGCCACCTGATCCGAGCCGATCACAATCGCTTCAGGATTCTGTTCGGCAATATATCTGGCTTTCTCGAAAGCTAGTCGTTGTGCCAGATCATCTGCGTGATTTTCCCCGCGAGGAGATTCATCAATATCCGGTACCATGGAAATATAATCAATATGCAGACGATCCATCAGCGCTTTGCGGGTTTGACTGGATGATGCCAAAATAATCTGTACAGAATTCATTAGACAGCATATTCCTCAAGAATATTTAACGGCACATAAGCCAGAACAGCTTTGTGACAGGCTTGCAGCTTGATTGGAGGTGCTTGACCTGCTTCATAGGCTTCGACCCAGCGCGTTACGCAGATACACCAGAAATCGCCAGGTTGCAGGCCGGGGAAATCCAGTTCAGGCAAAGGCGTAATCAGGTCATTACCGACTTTTTGAGAAAAATTCAGAAATTCTGAAGTCATTTGCGCGCAAACCGTGTGCTGGCCCAGATCAGTGGTCGCAGTATGGCAAAAGCCATTGCGGAAATAACCGGTAATCGGATCGAAGCAACAGCTGGACAAAGGCTCACCTAACACGTTCAAACGGTTAAGATTTGGATCAGGATGTATCGACATAGGGACTGAATCTAAAAGAGGCTTTTTTCTATCATAACAAAACTTTGGCATTCATAATGTTTTCTGCAAAAGATGCTAACCTTTTTCTGCATAATCATTTAAAATCGCCTGGTTTTAATATCTATAAAGTGAGCTCTACATGAACTTTCAGCGTATGACTGACCTCGATTTAGCAGGTAAACGTGTTCTGATCCGTGAAGATTTAAACGTTCCTGTTAAAAATGGTGTGATCACCAGCGATGCGCGTCTTCGTGCAGCATTGCCAACGATTAAAGCAGCATTAGAAAAAGGCGCTGCAGTCATGGTGTATTCTCATCTGGGTCGTCCGGTTGAAGGTGAGCCTAAGGCTGAACAGTCACTTGCTCCTGTAGCGGCTTACTTGACTGAAGCTTTGGGCCAAGAAGTGAAACTGTTCACTGACTATTTAGATGGCGTTGATGTTCAGCCAGGTCAGGTGGTTCTGCTTGAAAACTGCCGTTTTAACGTCGGCGAGAAGAAAAACAATCCTGAACTTGCAGCAAAATATGCAGCACTTTGCGACGTATTTGTAATGGATGCCTTTGGTACAGCGCACCGTGCAGAAGCATCTACTGAAGGCGTAGCGCGTTTAGCGAAAGTTGCAGCAGCAGGTCCTTTACTGGCAGCTGAACTGGATGCACTTGGCCGTGCACTGCAAACGCCAGAAAAGCCAATGGTGGCGATTGTTGCGGGTTCTAAAGTCTCTACCAAGCTGGATGTTTTAACCTCACTTTCTGATATCTGTGATCAATTGATCGTGGGTGGTGGTATTGCCAATACTTTCCTTGCTGCAGCAGGCTATAACGTTGGTAAATCACTGTGTGAAAAAGACCTGATCGATACAGCAAAAGCCATTGCTGCAAAAGTATCAGTGCCACTTCCTACTGACGTTGTGGTTGCAGATGCCTCTGAAATCAACTTTGAGGATTTCCTGGGTTCATTGGCTGCTGCGAAAGCAACGGTGAAAAACGTTGCCGATGTTGCTGACAACGACATGATTCTGGATGTAGGTCCGGAAACTGCGAAAGCATTTGCAGAAATTCTGAAAACCTCTAAAACCATTCTTTGGAATGGCCCGGTTGGCGTATTTGAAGTCGATCAATTCGGTGAAGGGACTAAAACTTTATCTTTAGCAATTGCTGAATCGGAAGGTTTCTCGATCGCGGGTGGTGGGGACACACTTGCTGCGATTGATAAATATGAAGTGGCTGACAAAATTGGTTATATCTCGACGGGTGGCGGTGCATTCCTTGAATTCGTTGAAGGTAAAACTCTTCCTGCAGTTGCGGTACTATTAGAACGTGCTTAATTGCATGTCCTAAGCTAAAAAGCTGGCCCAGTGCCAGCTTTTTTTATGTCATTTTTTTGACAGTGAAAACTTACCCTTCATGGCTTCGTCATTAAAATGCAATAAATCTGTCATAAGATGCAGTAATTAAATCACCAAATGACGAGAATACGTGATGAAGAAACAGTTAACTATCGCAGTATTATTAGCAGCTTCTCTGGCACTGACTGCATGTGCAAAACAGGAAAGCACACCAGAAGCTGAAGCAGAAAGCTCGGCAGCAGTGGCGGATCAGGCGGTGACTCCAGAACAGCAAGCTGCCATTGATGCCATTGATCAGCCAATTCTAGACGAAAAAAATACCGATATCCCGGCTGAAGTTGCCAATGCACCAGCCGATGAAGCAACTGCAGACGAGTCAGTTGCTGCGACTTCAGAGCCTGTAGCACCTTAATCCGGTTGATGTGACACAAAATCCCTGCAAATGCAGGGATTTTTTTTAAATAGTGTTATTTGTTGCTGAATTGAAACCTTTGAACATGTAGAATATGTGGCATTCACTGGGAGGATATTATGGCTCTTATTTCATTGCGCCAGCTCTTGGATCACGCCGGCGAACATGCTTACGGCGTACCAGCATTTAACGTAAACAACTTAGAACAAATGCGTGCAATTATGCTTGCAGCAGATGCAACCAATTCACCTGTTATCGTACAAGCATCTGCGGGTGCGCGTAAATATGCAGGCGCTCCGTTCTTGCGTCACCTAATTTTGGCTGCAATTGAAGAATGGCCACATATTCCAGTGGTAATGCATCAAGACCACGGTACCAGCCCTGACATTTGTCAACGTTCAATCCAGTTAGGCTTTTCATCAGTAATGATGGACGGTTCACTGGGTGAAGACGGTAAAACACCAACTTCATATGAATATAACGTTGATGTGACTCGCCGTACAGTTCAAATGGCACATGCGTGTGGCGTATCTGTTGAAGGTGAAATCGGTTGTTTGGGTAGCCTTGAAACAGGTATGGCGGGTGAAGAAGATGGCGTAGGCGCAGAAGGCGTACTGGATCATTCTCAACTCCTGACTTCAGTTGAAGAAGCGCGTAGCTTCGTTGCTGATACCAATGTTGATGCGCTTGCAATTGCAGTAGGTACTTCACACGGTGCGTACAAGTTCACGCGTCCACCTACAGGTGATATTCTTGCGATTGACCGCATTAAAGAAATTCACGCAGCACTTCCAAACACACATCTTGTCATGCACGGTTCAAGCTCTGTGCCACAAGAATGGTTGGCAGTGATTAACCAGTATGGCGGCGACATCAAGGAAACTTACGGTGTTCCGGTTGAACAGCTGGTTGAAGCGATCAAACACGGCGTGCGCAAGATTAACATCGATACTGACTTGCGTTTAGCATCTACCGGTGCAATGCGTCGTATGATGGCAGAAAAACCAAGCGAATTCGATCCACGTAAATTCTTCAGCGCAACTGTAGATGCAATGAAGCAAATCTGTATCGATCGTTACGAAGCTTTTGGTACTGCAGGCAATGCAGACAAGATTCGCCCAATCTCTTTAGAGAAAATGGTGTCACACTATAAATAATTCCCAGTGAATCATTTATAAAAAAAGCCCACTGCAAATGTGGGCTTTTTTGTAGACTCATAAATATCAAGAATAAGAGCAGCATATGGAACTGATTTTCGCAGCAGCGCTATGCAGCGTTGCGGTCTCAATATTATTAAAAGTCGCCAAAAATAAGGGCTTGAGTCCGATACACATGATTAGCTGGAACTATATGACAGCTAGTCTCTTGTGTTTTTTCTGGTTTAAGCCTGATATTCAGCATATTTCAATGTCTCAGACGCCTTGGTTGCTTATTCTGGCTCTGGGTATTTTGCTTCCGAGCGTATTTCTGTTTTTGGCCAAGGCTTTGCAAACGGCTGGAATTTTAAAAACCGAAATTGCCCAGCGACTTTCTGTAGTTTTGTCACTGGCTGCAGCCTATTTCATTTTTCAGGAACAGTTTAATCAGCTGAAAATACTTGGGATCGCTTTAGGTATTGGAGCAGTGCTGTGCATCCTGTTTTCACATCGACAAAGTACAGGACAGAGCAGTCAGGGAATGTTGTATCTGGGCTTGGTCTGGGTCGGTTATGCACTGATTGATGTATTGTTGAAATATACAACCAGTCTGGGCCTCCAATTCGCGGTGGCGCTGAATCTAATGTTTGTTTGTGCCCTGATCATTTCGATGGGCTATCTGTTAATCAAATATAAAAGCTTGGGCTCGATGCAGAATATCGGCGCTGGTCTGTTATTGGGTTTCCTGAATTTTGCCAATATTGCTTTCTATGTCAAAGCCCATATGCTGCTTAAGGATTCACCTGCGATCGTCTTTGCTGGCATGAATATTCTGGTGGTGGTATTTGGTGTGATAGCAGGTCTGGTATTCTTTAAAGAACGGCTCAAACCTGCAAGTACTTTAGGATTACTGCTAGGCTTGACTAGTGTGATTTGCCTAGCTTATGCAATGTCTGCTTGACATAAGAGGATGCAAATTCAATCGGATGTCGGAGCAGGTCACCTGCTTCGGCCAGTCCAAGCAATAAACCGGACTGTTGGCAGTCTGGACAGTGCGGATAACGATGCTGTTGCTCTTTATAGTGCTGGAGATAAATTTTATCGCAATGATGGCATTCAAATTTCAGGGATTTGGATGTAAGGAGCGACATAGATGACCTCTATTGTTATTCTATTAGATGTAAATTAAATAAAGCAAAAAATAGGCCCGAATTGACATGGAAAGGGGCGCTTGACCCCTTTTATAGCATAAATTCCTTACAGTTTGGTGAAAATATCTTCAGCGGCAAGACGTGATTTAGGGAGTTTGGCATTGAAATCATTTTCACTGCGATAGCCTAAAGTCAGCAATACAGAAGGGATCAAACCCTGTTCTGCAAGTTGTAATTCTTCACTAATCATCTCTCCGTCAAAGCCGCCAATTGGTGTGGCATCAACCCCTTCAATTCCGGCAGCCAAGAGCATTTGACCGAGTGCAATGAAGGTCTGGTTTTCAGCCCAACGCTGAATATCACCTTTTTCATTACGATAATAATGAATATAACCTGCACGGGTATTTTTCTGACCTTCTTTGGCTGATTCATCTTTAAAACGGCCACTGAGATCATCGCGGTTCAATAAGTTTTCTAGATGCAACTCATTAATGTCGGCTTTGGTGCAGAATAAAATGGTATGTGAAGAATCCAGAACTTTGGGTGCATTGTAGGCATAAGTACCAACCAAGGCTTTGGCAATGCGCTGTTTGGCGGCATCATGATCGGCAATAAAAAAATGCCAAGGCTGAATATTGATCGAAGAGGGTGCCAGACGCAAAATTTCTAACAAGCGTTCAAACTGTTCTGCTGGGATTTTCTTGCTAGGATCATAGGCTTTAGTGGTATAGCGGGTCTGTGTGATCTTGAGTAAATCCATCAATGGACTCCAATCTTTTTAAATAAACAGCGAGTAGAAGTTTTAAATATATACATTTTTCACATCCCCTGATTATTACAATAAAAAAGCATCAGGCAAATGTTAGCGGCAGTGTAAAAATGACCCCCTAATGGCATTTAAAAACTGACCCCCTTGGTTAATATAGCGGTCATTTTGGACTGCTCAACATGTTAACTTTGGAGCAAGCAGT